>CAYXBU010000031.1:0-23084 GCA_964463245.1 uncultured Clostridium sp.
GAAAAACTCGATGTACATCCAGTACATCTTGCGTTTTTCGCAATCGCAGACGAAAAAATCTGTACCGAATATGCACCACCTCATTCAATCAGCGTTTCCCTAATGGATCAAAAGAACACCGTGTCCCCTTGTGAGGACACGGTGTTTTTTTCGTTTCCCAGCCGCAGGAAGGACGGTCAATGCCCGAACCAATCCTCCCACAGCTCCAGGATGCGGAAGCGCACCTTATACTTGGTCTTGCCGGTCTCGGTGATGATGCCGTACTGATCCCGACTCAGCCCGACCGACACGAAGGCATCCTCCGCCGAGGCACGGTCGGCGGCGGCGGCCGACATACAGAGCGGCGGGAACAGCACACACCACCAGTTCTGCCCCTCCGCCTGCCCGATGCAGACCCGCAGGGACAGGTACCGCCCCGCCGGGAGGGTACTGTCCCCGTAGGTGCGGCGCGGGTAGGTCTCCTCGTCCAGACGGATGGTCACGCTCCCGACAAGGTCTTCTCGCCCCGCCTCGGCTATGACCGCCTCGGCGGCGGCGCGGATATCCTCCTTATGCGCCTCCAGCAGGGCGACCGCCGCCGCCCGATCCCGACAATCCCCCACCAGCGGCGAGGTGACCTCCAGCACCGCATCCCGCACACGGAGCTTGAGTGCCTGATCCTCCTCCGTGTCGGAATTGGCCAGAATATGCAGTCGCACCACGGTGTCGTAGACCTCGTTCTCCCCATGTATGGGAAGCAGACCGAGCATCATCACCCCCACCAGCAGCACCAGCAGGGCTATGCAGAATCTCTTGGACATACGCGATCCCCCTTTGTCAGACGAAATATGTGTGAGCCGTGCGGCTCTCCGTATCTCATCATGGACAAAGGGGGATGGTTTTATGCAAGAGCTGTGTTTTTTTAGGGCAACACCGCACAATTCTTTTTGCTCAATTGCGCAGTCAGAAAATTCGTCAGATGAGACAAATTTTCGCACGCGTAGTCCGCCCTACGCGAAGGGAATTTGTGAAATATGACGGCCAAGCGGTTATGCAAGCAAGTGAGTAAAAAAGGCTTCGGCCGTGAATTGTGCGGTGTTGCCCTAGACCTCGTCTGCCCGATACATCCAGATCGGGAGCGGGAGCCAGGTCTGCACGGCGGGCGGCAGGTCGCGGCGCTCGGGGCAGAGCGGGGCGAAGAGGAGCCGCATGGCCTCCTCGTGGGACAGCTCCTGCGCCGACTCGTCAGAGGACAGCTCCCGCACCGACGGGACGCCTCCCCGCGCCGACAGGCACAGCCGCTCCTCCCCGCCCAAGCCGTGGATATGGAGCGACAGGTCACCGTCGGCCGGTGGCGCGTAGGTCGCCTTCAGGGCAAAGAACGCCTCGCACACGGTTTTATACTGCAGGACACAGTAGCTCATGGAGCAACCCACCTGACAGCCCTCGGCGACGGTCGCCAAGCTGCGGATCAGCTCATCATCATGCTCGGGCAAGCGGAGCGTCAGACCGCCGCACTCCCATGTCCGCAGACAGGCGGTCAGGAGCGGGAGCAGGTCGGCGGGATCGGCGATCCGCAGCTCCGAGATCAGCCCGCTCGGCTCGCGGAGCAGGTAGCCGACAGGGTTCCCCTCTCGCAGGGCGACCCAGACGGTCGCCTTCCAGTTTGAGAGGATGTCGAACAAGTCTGCCTCGGGGCGTATCGGGACATAGCTCCCGCTCTCGCTGAGCCTGCGGATGGCGGTCAGGGCGGCGGTATCCTGCTCCCCGACCTGCCGTATCTCCCACGCGGGCTGTTGCATATCCCCCAGCGTGTGGCGCAGGTTGTCGACCGCGACCGAGAAGGTGTAGCATATCCCCGCCTTCTCATAGCCGAAGTAGCGGTAGCGTTGGCGGCGGCCGCCCAGTGTCGAGAGGGCGACCCCATCCTCTACCATATCCGACAGGGCTCTGTTCATGCAGTCCTTCATGTAGCCGCGCCCGCGGGCGGTCTTTGCGACCGCCACGTTGCCGATCCCCCGACAGGGGATGACATTCCCGCAGACACGAATGGCATGGCTGTATGCCCCGATCGCCGCCACGGGGACTCCGTCCTCGCAGACCACATAATTCTGATCCTGCGGGGCGCGCCCGGGGCGGTACAGCTTGGGCAGAAGGGTGCGGAAATCCCGCTCTGCGCCGTCGAAGCCGAAGACCTCGTTGATCAGAGCCATGTAGGTGTCGTAGGGGATGTGCTCGCCGGTTCCTCGGTATAGGGTGGGTCGCATGGGGGGTCCTTCCTTTCTTATGGTCTTATATCTGTATCTCCGCCAACATCAGCCCCGCGCCGAGCGGGATCTCGATGACAGACCCCTCCGGAGCCGTGATCTCGGTGCTGTAGCCAAGTGTGACCGTGCGGGTCTGCCCGCTCGGCTCGGTGACCGTGACCTGCAGGCCGTCGGTCGGCAATGCCAGCACGACCACGGTCACAGACCCGCCGACACCGACCTTGACCGACAGGGTATGCCCCTCGGCTCGATCGGATGCAAGGTAGGTGGCCGGGCTGCCGTCCAGCAGGACGGCCAGGTCGTTGCGGGGCAACCAATTCCCGTCCGTCCACAGGATGTCGGGGATGCTGTCCCCCGTCACGACCGAGAACTCCGAGACCGTGATCCAGTTGGTCTGCGCAGCCTTGACATTGACCCGCAGGTAGCGGGCGTTCACCGCGACGTCTGCCACGGTCTCCCGCCCTCGGACGGGGCAGATGGTGATCCACTCGGTGCCGTTGACCGAATAGCACAGCTCGCCGTTGTAGATGTAGTCCGCCGCGTGGGATGCCACGCCTGCGCGGAAGATCACGCGGGTGATCTCGGTGACCTCGCCGAGGTCAAGCCGGATATAGTCCCCCACGCGCCCCTCCCGCGCCGACCAGAAGAAGGTGTTGGCATCCCTGTCGGTCATGAACTGCGGCGTATTGGACTGATAGGTGGGCAGGTTGGTGGTGACGGTGGCCTTTGTCACCGTGGCGGTCACGCGGCGGTTGGTGTTGACCTCAAAGCTCCGCACCTTTGTCCAGTCGGTGTTGGCAGAGCTACCGTCCCGCATCCGCACATAGCGCGCCTCGACAGACAGATCCTGCAGGTAGGTCTCGGCCTTGCAAGCCCCGCTGTACAGCGTGACCCAGGTCTTGCCGTCGGTCGAGCACTCCAGAATGCCCTGACGGAGCACATCACTGCCGCCCATACCGGTGGCGACATAGACATTGTAGATCGAGATGACCTCACCCAGATCCACCCCGAAGTAGCCGACCTTGCCGCCTGCGGCCTGGGACAGGGTCCCCGCCGTCCAGAAGTAGGTGGAATCATCGCGGTCGAGCATATTCTCAGCCGCATAGGTCTGGTAGTGGGTGCAGTTGGTGTAGGGGGTAGCCGGGGCGCAGGTGATCTCCTCTGCCAGACCCAGAAGCTGATCGAACCGATGGGAGAGTCCGTTCAAGAAGGGCATCAGCACACCGGTCGAGACCAGCCGCTGGTTGGTCGAAAGGCTCGCCTCGGCGGTCTTGTACTGACCCAGCAGAGGCAGCAGGGTCTCGGCGTCCTTCCCCTCGGCATAGGCCTCCTCCATTTGGATGTAGAGCAGACCCATCTGCCCCAGCGCACCGTACTTGGCGACCCACTCGCGGATCTCCGCGATCATGGCGGTGTTGGAGGAAGCCTCCAGCCGTGCCGCGTTCTCCGCCATGGCGGTAAAGTAGTCCTTCAGAGCCGCGCGAGTCTCGGGGGTGTTGTCCTGCTTGAAGGCGGCGAGAAGGGCGGCCAGCTCCACACTGTCGGTCTGGTTATTCATGGGGGAGGCACAAGTCATGCGGATAAAGTGGAGCAGTGCATCCGATGCATCCGGCATCAGGGCGCGGCAGGCGGCCTCCAGCGAGGCCTCGGGGGCATAAGCCGTGGGGTTCCACAGGTAGTCCCCCGTGGTGAACAGCGGCACCAGCGAGGCGTAGCCTTGATTCATGGGATTGGCGGTCAGTCCCGTGATGGACTCATACAGATCCGCCGCAAGCCCCTCGCAGGCACCCATGTACAGGTTGTTGACCAGCACGTCGTTGACCGGGTAGTTCCACCAGATCAGTACATTCCGATCATACTTTTTGATGATGTTTCGCAGCTGTCGGTTGGTGATGGTGGCGGGCACCACCCCGGGTCCCGTCCACATCAGGGTGATGTCCTTGGAGATCAGGGGCGCGATGCGGTCGGTGTAGGCGGTCAGCATGGGGTCGCAATACTCGGTGGTGATGGCGATGAGGTCGCTCACCCCCTCGTGGGTCTCCACGAACTGCGCCTGGAAATCATTGAGAAGACCGGCGTGTCCCTCGGCATCCAGTGTCAGGATGTCATCCAAGAAGATGGCGAAATCCCGCACGCCGAGGTCGTAGAGCTGTTGGCACTTGTCCATCAGCTTGTTGAGATCCGCCTCATATCCCGCGCCGAGGTCAATGTCCCCACCCGGCGATATGGCATAGATAAAGCGGACACGGTTCTCGGTCGCCGCCGTGACCAGCTCCTGCATGACCGTCAGCTCCCGCTTGGTATACCGCGTGCGCCATTGGGCGCGGTGCTTGGCATCGTCCTTGGGAGCATAAATGTAGGCATTCATCTTGTTGGCACCCATGAAGGCGAACAGCTCCTGACGGTACTCGTGGCTGTAGGCCGCGCCGTAGAAGCCCTCAATGACCCCACGCAGAGGGTTGCGCGGCGAGTCCTTGACCGTCACGGCAGGGCATCTCGTCCCGTCCAGCAGGCCAAAGAGGGTCATGAAAGCGTAGTATGCGCCGCGGTCGGTCTGCGCCTCGATCCGCACCCCGTCCGGTGTGACGGTCAGGACATAGCCCTCGTCCGCGCCATAGGACAGCTCCGCCATCTCGCGGAAGGTGACCGACAGAGGCAGACCACACTCGGCGACCGTGATCCCGTGCTGCTCCAATAGGGCAGCATAGGCCTCGGCCTCGCCCGACAGGGAGACCGCCGCCAGCTCGGCCACGCCCTCCCCTACCGTCAGCTCGGTGGGGGTCGGGTAGATGGCTTTGACCTCAACGGGGGAGGTGTCCGGTTCGGGAGCTGTCTCGGGGTCGGTCTCCGAGACCGTGTCGGCTGTCGTGTCGGTGGTCGTATCCGACTCGGCAGGAGGTGTCGTGTCGGTCGTGTCCTGCGGGTGGGTCTCGCCGGAGTCGTCGGTGTCGGAGGATGTATCGGTGTTCCCCGTACTTCCCCCTGTGCAGGCGGCCAGCAGGGTCAGCGCGGCCAGGGTCAGGATCAGGAGCGGAAGATATTTTTTCACGATGATATTCCTTTCACAGCTATGTGTTACTCTTTTGAACCAAGATACGCATCAATGGCTCGTGCGGCGGTCTTACCCGCACCCATCGCCAGGATGACGGTAGCGGCACCGGTCACGGCATCCCCGCCCGCGAACACACCGGAGCGGGAGGTCGCGCCCTCTTCGGTGACCACGATCCCGCCGTGGCGGTTGACCTCCAGTCCCTCAGTGGTGGATTTGATCAGCGGGTTGGGGGAGGTGCCGATGGCCATGATGACACAATCGACATCCAGCAAGAACTCCGAGCCCGGCACCGGGACGGGACGACGGCGACCCTTCTCGTCCGGCTCCCCCAGCTCCATGCGGATGCAACGGATGCCTGTGACGAAACCGTTGCGCGGGTCGCGGCGGTCGTTGGGGTTCTCGTAGCCCTCTATCTCGATCGGGTTGCAGAGCAGGCGGAAGGTGATCCCCTCCTCCTCGGCGTGCTCCACCTCCTCCCGACGGGCGGGCAGCTCCTCCATGGAGCGGCGGTAGATGATGGAGACCTCCTCGGCTCCCAGCCGCAAGGCGGTGCGGGCGGCATCCATGGCGACATTTCCGCCGCCCACGACGGCTACCCGCCGTGCCCGCAGGATGGGGGTCGCGGAGTCGGCGCGGTAGGCCTTCATCAGGTTGCTCCGCGTCAGGAACTCGTTGGCGGAATAGACCCCCTTGAGCCCCTCCCCGGGGATATTCATGAAGCGGGGCAGACCCGCGCCCGAGCCGACGAACACCGCCTCGTAGCCCTGCTCGAACAGCTCATCCACCGTGATGGTCTTACCGATGACCACATTGGTCTGAATGTCCACCCCCATCCCGCGGAGGGTCTCGACCTCCTTTTGCACGATGGCCTTGGGCAGACGGAACTCGGGTATGCCGTACATCAGCACTCCACCCGCGACGTGCAGTGCCTCAAACACCGTCACGGCGTAGCCGGCCTTGGCGAGATCCCCCGCGCAGGTCAGCCCGGAGGGACCCGACCCGACCACTGCCACCCGATGCCCATTAGGGGCGGGGACGGTCGGGGTCTCGGTCGCGTAGGTGTTGTGCCAATCCGCCACGAACCGCTCCAGCCGTCCGATGGCGACCGGCTGACCCTTGATGCCGCGCACACAGCGGCTTTCGCACTGGGTCTCCTGCGGGCAGACCCGTCCGCAGACGGCAGGCAGGGAGGAGGAGGCATGGATGATGCGGTAGGCCTCCTCAAACTCACCTTCGGCGACCTTGGCGATGAAGGCGGGAATATGGATATTGACCGGGCAACCGCTCACACAGGCGGGTTTCTTACACCCCAGACAGCGGGCGGCCTCGGACAGGGCAGTCTGCTCGTCATACCCCAGCGTGACCTCGTCAAAGTTATGAGCGCGAACGGCGGGGTCTTGGGTGGGCATAGGGTTCTTTTCGGGGGACATATTGCGGATCATATCACTCCACCTCCTTATGCAAGAGCGTACAGGCGGCCTCCCGCGCATGACGCTCGAAATCCCG
The DNA here is from genome assembly GCA_964463245.1 of uncultured Clostridium sp. Lineage (GTDB taxonomy): Bacteria > Bacillota > Clostridia > Oscillospirales > CAG-272 > CAMEON01. The sequence goes on from CAYXBU010000031.1 coordinate 6,805, forward strand.
ATACATGGTACTGCGGGACATGGCCTCGTCAAAGTCCACGAGGTAGCCGTCAAAGTCGGGGCCGTCCACGCAGGCGAACTTGGTCTCGCCGCCCACGGTCAGGCGACAGCCGCCACACATCCCCGTGCCGTCGATCATGATGGGGTTCATGGACACCACGGTGGGAATGCCGGAGGGACGCGCCGTCTCCACGACGAACTTCATCATCACCAAAGGACCGATGGCGATGATCTCGTCGTAGGCCTCCCCCGCCTCGATCTGCTCCTTCAGCGGGAGGGTGACCACCCCCTGCCGCCCGGCAGAGCCGTCATCCGTCATGATGGTCAATCCATCCGAGCAAGCGCGGAACTCCTCCTCCAGGATCAGCAGGTCGCGGGAGCGGAAACCCACGATGGTATGCACCTCACAGCCGCGGCGGTGCAGCTCCTCGGCGATGGGCAGGGCGATGGCACAACCCACGCCGCCCCCGACCACGCAGACCTTGTGCAGACCGTCCAGCTCGGTGGGTCTGCCCAGGGGACCTACGAAGTCGTGGATGCAGTCCCCCTCTTCGAGGCGACCCAGCGCGTCGGTGGTAGCACCGACGGTCTGGAAGATGATGCGGACGGTACCGGCGGCGCGGTCATAGCCCGCCACGGTCAGGGGGATGCGCTCCCCCTCATCATCCACCCGCAGGATGATGAATTGCCCCGCCTGTGCCTTGGCGGCGACCAGAGGAGCCTCTACGTCCATCAGGATGACCGACGGACCCAGCATACGCTTGTGTAGGATAGGATACATATGGTTCAATTCCCTTTCTGTGCTTCTGCGCGACTTACTTATCGAACAGGTAGTTAATATTTCCGGACAGGAGTGCCCGCACGGCGCGGTAGGTGTTCTCGGGGCGACTGCGGAACTGCTTCTCCATGCGTTGAGCGGTGTACACATCCTCCACCCACATGGTCACCGAGACCAGCACCTTATCCCGCTCTGTGACCGAGCAGATGATATGACAGCCCCCCTCCGCGACCGGCTCGATGCGACAGGAGACCTTGACCCCGCGCTTCCGAAAATCCAGGTAGCGCATGGCGGCGACCTCGCTGTCCTCCAGCGCCGCCGAGAGGATATTCCCTCGCATGGCCTCCACGACACAGGCGCCCTTCTCGGTCACAGTGTAGCAGGGCTCCCCCGCCTCGTTGACGGCAGTCGCTGCCAGAAGGCCGTCGTCCGCCATTTTATGAAAGGCGTTGGCAAAATCGAAATAGTCCACATAGTCAGTCTGGCGCAGAGCGTCGTTCAGGGTCGTGAAGTCCACCGGGTATCCGATGGCCATCATCAGGTTGAGCACATACACCTTTACACTGTCCTTGTTTCCGATCTGAGAGCTCATATATCCGCATTCCTCCGTTGCTCTTGGGGTTACCCTCTATTTTACCACAATATTTTCAGAAATTCAATACTTTTTCTGCAGGATGTGTTTGCAATTTTGCTCGGTTTGTGGTACAATAGACTGAAACCAACCATGAAAGGAACTTAACCATGATATACGCTGCATTATTGGGCTTTGGCGTTGTCGGCTCCGGCACGGGAGCCGTTCTGACCGAAAACGCTGCACTGATCGAAAAGAGAGTCGGGCAACCGGTCTGCATCAAGTACATTCTGGATCTGCGGGATTTTCCCGGCACGCCGTGGGAGGACAAGATCGTCCACGACCTGTCGGTCATTCTGAACGACCCCGAGGTCTCGGTGGTAGCCGAGATGATGGGGGGCGCGCACCCCGCCTACGACTACACCCGCGCCCTGCTGGAGGCGGGCAAGAGTGTCGTGACAGCCAACAAGCAGGTCGTGGCGACCTTCGGCACCGAGCTGTTGCAGGTCGCCCGTGCACACGGGGTCTCCTACCTGTTTGAGGCCAGCGTGGGCGGCGGGATCCCCATCATCCGCCCCCTGCGGGAGGACTTGGCACAGAACAACCTCCGCGCGATCAGCGGTATTCTCAACGGCACCACCAACTATATCCTGACCGAGATGGAAACACGGGGCACCCCCTTTGCCGAGGTGTTGCAGGATGCACAGCGCAGGGGCTACGCCGAGGCAGACCCGACCGCCGACATCGAGGGCTTGGATGCCGCCCGCAAGGTGGTGATCTTAGCCGCCATGGCGTTCGGCAAGCGACTCGACCCCGACAGCATCCCCTGCGAGGGCATCACCGGCATCACCGCCGCCGATGCTGCGCTGGCGCGTTCCATGGGCGGAGCCATCAAGCTGATCGGCTATACCGCCAAGAACAGCGAGACCGGCCGCGTGCTGGCCATGGTCTCCCCCCGCTTTGTTCCGGGCGGCAACCCGCTGGCCACCGTCAGCGGCGTGTTCAACGGAATATTGGTCAGCGGGGACATGGTAGGCGAGGTCATGTTTTACGGTCCCGGCGCGGGCAAGCTGCCCACCGCCAGCGCGGTGGTGTCCGACATCATCGAGGCGACCCACGCCGACCCGACCGTCGCGCCGGTCTGGACGGATGCCGTGGCGGAGGATATATGGGAGCTTGGCGAGTACGCCTGCCGCAGTCTGGTGGTCTTTGATGCGCCGTCCGAGGCGGCCGAGGCACTGGCGGCGCACTTTGGCGGAGCCGAGGCTCTGCACACCGAGGCGGGGCGACTCTCCTTCGTGACCCCCTGCCTGACCGAGCGCGAGACGACCGAGCGGATCGCAACGGCGGGCTACCCGTCCATCACTCGTCTGCGTGTGCTGGATTAAGGAGTATATGTCGCATATGAAGAAACAAAAGCAATCCTCCGGGCGGGGCTGTCTGTTCCTGATCGTTGGCACCCTGCTCATCCTGCTCCTGATGGCACTGTATATCTTTGCCGTCGGGCGCATCACGGCGGCGGTCATTGAAGCCCGCACCGGCTCCGCACCCGCCTACGCTGTCCTAACGGCGCAGATCCCCTGCATCGTGGTGGCCTTCGTCCTGCTGGAGGGCATCCTCGTACTGCAATACCTCCCCTCGCAGGAGGAATACGAACGCAAAAACCCCTCTGCCGTGACTTCCGAACGCAAGAACCGCTTCTGGGGCACCCGCCGCTCGACCAACCTGCTGTCCCTCATTCTGTTGCTTTTGGTGGTGGTGTGCGGTGCCGTGTCGGTCAATACCTACCGCGTGGTCTCGGAGGACGGGATCACCACCAGCATCTTCGGCTTCGGGCACAGCTACAGCTGGGAGGATGTGACGGATTGTCAAGTGGACTGCTCCACCGATGAGGGTCTCTCCCTGACCTTTACCATGTCGGACGGCAAGGCGTTTGAGATCCTGCAGAATACCGTCTCGGATAACGCCGCCTTCGCCGAAAAGTACGGCTCCTCCGGCGAAAGCGACAGTAAGCAGACCGCTACGCTGGCCTTCTCGGTGGATGTCTGCCGCCGCCTGGAGTCTCGCGGTATCACCCGCCGCGTCTACCATCGTGAACGTACCATCCGCTTCTATAAGGATAAATACCCCGACCAGTGGACATACGTCAGCGAGCTGATCAACTACCGCGAGATCCGCCCGTCCGAGGACGAGACCGTTGCGGAGACGGCGAATCCGTGAGGGACGCAAGGGGATGCGAGGGGATGCGCCGGGAGACTCTTGAAAGAGGTCCCCGGACCCCCAGAACTTTCCCGGCATTTTATCGATATGTCAGCGTTGGTCAACTCAGACTTCTACTCGGCACAGACCAACAAAAGGTAGGAAACCATATATGTGTGCGGGACGCTCTGCGGAGCGCCCCGCCGTGTTTTTTGAACCTTTGCGCGGGGCAGGATAGCGGGAACCCGGCGTTGCCCTCGCGCATTGTAGTGCAGAGTTTGATTCCGCCGTGCTCCCGTAAGGTCTCCGCCAACCCTCCGGCTGTATGTGCCGTTGGGTATCAGACGGCGGGGTCGGCGGGGGGCGCAGACCCTCTGCCGAAAAATAAACTTTGGTCTCCCCCCTTCTTCGCGGGAGAAGGGGGGACGGGGGGATGAGGGAAAACAGCATTTGCGAACAAATAAATCCGGGCGCGTCCCATATCCGCACCCGGCACGCGACCTTCCGCCCAATCTCCATAAACAAAACCCTTGACAATCGCCGCTCCGTGTGTTACAATATGGAAAAGAAAGAGAGGTCGAACCATATGTTTCAGAATCAAGCCGTATCCTTTTCCGGCATCCAGCCCAGCGGCAACCTGACCCTCGGCAACTACTTGGGTGCTCTGCGTAATTTTTCATCCTTTTCCGATAAATATAAGTGCTTCTATTGCGTCGTGGACGAGCACGCCATCACGGTGCGCCAGGTTCCGGCCGAGCTGCGCCGCCGCACCTATGAGACCTTAGCCCTCTACCTCGCCTGCGGCCTTGACCCCGAGAAGAACACCCTGTACGTCCAGTCCCATGTCCATGAGCACGCCGAGCTTTCCTGGCTGCTCAACTGCTTTACCATGTTCGGCGAGCTGTCCCGCATGACCCAGTTCAAGGACAAGAGTGCCAAGCACGCCGACAACATCAACGCGGGTCTGTTCACCTACCCCGTGCTCATGGCGGCTGACATCCTGCTCTACCAGACCGATGTCGTCCCGGTCGGCATCGACCAGAAGCAGCACGTGGAGATCTGCCGCGACATCGCCAACCGCTTCAACCAGCTCTACCCCGACACCTTCACCATCCCGGAACCCATCATCCCGCAGACCGGAATGAAGATCATGTCGCTGGCCGAGCCGACTAAGAAAATGTCCAAGTCGGACGAGAACGAGAATGCCGTGGTTCGCATCCTGGACGATCGGGACACCATCATCCGCAAGTTCCGCCGCGCCGTGACCGACTCCGACACGGTGGTACGCTACGCCGAGGGCAAGGACGGCATCAACAACCTCATGTCCATCTACTCGGTGCTGACCGGCAAGACCATGGAGGAGATCGAGCGGGAGTTTGACGGCCGCGGCTACGGCGACTTCAAGGCCGCCGTCGGTGAGGTCTGCGCCGACACCCTCGCCCCGGTGCAGGAGCGGTTCAAGTGCTTCATCTCCGACAAGGCCATGCTGGAGGCACAGATGAAGAAGGGCGCGGAGGAGGCCTCCTATGTCGCCCGCCGCACGCTGTCCAAGGTGCAGAAGAAGCTGGGCTTCGTGCAGGTGCGCTGAGTACACCCGCAAGAGGGGACGAAAATATGAAATTAGCCACGACTATCGGGGACTTTGACCGAGTCGTCCACAGCCCCGCCGAGGCGGTCGCCGCCTTTGAGGGCACCGGATTTCGCCATCTGGACTACGACTTTTACGGAGTCCTCTTCCCCGGCTCTCCCTTCCTCGGTGACCGCTGGTTGGATGCGCCGACCGAGGCCGCCGAGGTTGCCGCGCGATTGGGCTTTGATCTGGTGCAGGCACACGCCCCGGATTACAATCCGCTGAACCCCCGTGCCGACCACGAGGCGGGCATGACCGCGACCCTGCGCACCATTGAGGCCTGCGGACGGCTGGGCATACAGCGCATGGTCATCCATCCCGGCTACTGTGACGAGTTGACCTACCCCGAGGGGCGGGAGGAGTACTTCCGACGGAATATTGCCTTTTTTGAAAAGCTCCTCCCCGCGCTGGAAAAGCACAGCGTGACCGCCTGTGTGGAGAACAGCGCGGAGGCCAACATGGGGCGGCGGTACTTCTTCATGACCGGGCAGGAGATCGCGGACTTCTGCGAGCAGATGCACCACCCGCTGATCCGTGGTTGCTTTGATGTGGGACACGCCAACCTGCGCCCCACCAGCCTGTATCGGGAGCTGGTGGACTTAGGCGGGTACCTGTGCGCCCTGCACATTCAGGACAACGACGGGTGCTGTGATCAGCATACGGCACCCCTCTGCGGGACGTTGGACATGGATGCCGTCATGCAGGCGCTGTGTCGGATCGGCTATGATGGCTACTTCACCATGGAGGCGACCAACCTGATCCGCTCCTCCGAGTGGCCGCACCCACTCAAGGCCGCGCCGGAAGTGTCCGAGCGGCGGCTGGCGCGACCGTCCCTGGAACTGAAGCGGCAGACCGAACGGCTCCTGTATGAGATCGGGAAGTATATCCTGGAGCAGTACGACTGCTTTGAGGAATGAAAGCGGGGCAAGACTCGCGATAATACAATGAGAAAAGGGATGCCTGCGCGGCATCCCTTCTCTCATTGTTCAAGCCGAGCTCGCCCTCACCCGTTCGCCTGATTCCCCCGCTCGGGCGGCTCGGTCTCCTGTCGGGCGGCGGCGGTATGAGGGCGGTCGGCAGGAGCGGGGGCAGTGGCGGCTGGATAGCTGTGCCCATATCCCGCATCCCGCACCCCCTCATGCAGGCCGAAGCTGACCGCGATGGCGTTATTGACCTCTGCCATGACGGCATCGTCCAGATGCCCCATCTTCTCACGCAGGCGGCGTTTATCCAATGTACGGATCTGCTCCAGCAGGATCACTGAATCCCGCGTCAGCCCGACACGGTCGGCGTAGATGTCGATGTGGGTGGGCAGGCGTGCCTTGCCCATACGCGAGGTGATGGCGGCGGCGATGACGGTCGGACTGTAGCGATTCCCGACATCGTTCTGGATGATCAGCACGGGGCGCAGGCCGCCCTGCTCCGAGCCGACGACCGGGCTGAGATCGGCGTAGAATATATCTCCCCGCCGCACCGAGGGCGCGGTATGCACGGTCGCGCCGTTGCGGGGATCGTAGGATGATGTGGAGTGATAAGGCTTCTCCATGGTTATTGACCATTCCTTTCCGGATAACGCGCTCGGAAGGAGCCGCGGCTCCCCTCAAGCCTTTCACGGGTATGTGTCAGGCGGCGGGTGCCGTTTTCCTGACACCGATAGTGTACCCGTCGGAACCCCGGTCTTAATCAGCGTGGAGGATTTTTTTCCGGGGCAGCGCATACGGGCGGTGCCCGTGCGCTCACACTCAGTATATGCGGCGGGGCGGGAGCGGTTCGGCACGGGGTCTGCCAAATGCCTCGCCCCCCTTGTGGTGTTCATAAAATGTTAACAAGTGAAACGGGGATTTTTTTGAAAAGGGGCTTGACAAATCCGGCCGAAAGTGGTACAGTATAGGCACAGGTTAGCACTTGACCGCTTCGAGTGCTAAACCGCCACATTCGGGTAGCGGGAGGTGAGCCGATGTCCGCGCAAGAGTATACGCACGACGAGTTGAGCGAACGCAAAAAGCAGATACTCAAAGCCATCGTTGATGCCCACATCGCCGGCGGCGAGCCGGTCGGCTCCAAATATCTGGTGGAGAGCAAGCAGTTGTCCTGCTCCTCTGCTACCATCCGTAACGAGATGGCTGAGCTGGAGGCCATGGGCTACTTAGAGCAGCCCCACGCATCCGCCGGGCGAGTGCCCAGCGAGCGGGGCTACCGCTTCTATGTGGATTCCCTCATCGAGCATTACGCCATGACGGCGCGGGAGATCGGGCAGATCAACCAGCTCCTGCAATCCAAGATGGCCGAGCTGGATCAGATATTGGTGAACGCCTCGCGAGTGGCCTCAAACCTAACCAACTACACAGGCTTCGCCGTCAAGCCGGGTGTCCCCTCGGTCAGCATCAAGCGGTTCGACACGGTCTTTCTGGACGAGCATACCTTCATCCTGGTGATGGTGGCAGCGGGAAGCCAAGTCAAGACCCGCACCCTGCGTGTGGAGGGGGAGCGTCCCCTGTCCCAGACCGCGACGGATCAGCTGGCGGCGGCACTCAACGAGCACCTGCACGACCTGACTGCCAGCCAGATCACCCTGCCGGTCATGATGGAGCTGGAAACGGCTCTCGGCAGTTGGTCTTCGCTGGTCGCACCGGCGGTCAAGGCACTGTATGAGGTCATGGGGGAGATGGACGAGGCGCGTTTCCGCGTCAGCGGCGTGGATCGCCTGCTCCAGTACCCCGAGTTCAGCAATCCCGACCAGATGAAGGCGGTGCTGGGCGTGATCGAGAAGCCGGAGGAGCTGGTCAATATGGTGTCCGACCCGCAGGGGGAGGGTGTCAACGTGGTCATCGGCTCGGAAAGCTCGGTGCGGGTGACCGACAACTCCGCGCTGGTCTACATTCCCATCATTCGGGACGGCAAGAACATCGGCACCATCGGTGTGCTGGGTCCCGCCCGCATGGATTATGCCCGCGTGCTGGCCACGCTGGAGGGCATATCCGAGAACATCTCCAGCCTGTTCGACGAGCAGAAACAGCTTCCGGGCAAGGAGGAAAAGCCGGACGGGGATGCGTAGCGACAGCACGGACAGAACATGAAGTATACATGAGGAGGATATAGATATGGCAGATGAAAAGGATACCGTCTGCGAGACGGATACGCCGTCGCCGGACGAGACCGACACCCGAGCGGCTGTCGAGACCCCGGAGGACGAGGGGGACGGCAAGTTGCGAGGCAGCGACAAGAAGCGACTCAAGCGCGCCGAGGCCGAGTTAGCCGAGGCCTGCAAGAAGGTCGAGGCGGCCGAGGCCGAGCTGGCGACCGAGCGGGACAAGTACCTGCGGATGCTGGCCGAGTATGACAACTACCGCCGCCGCACCGCTAAGGAGAAAGAGAGCATCTACACGGATGCGGTCGCCGATGCCGTGAGCGAGCTGCTCCCCATCATCGACACGCTGGAAAAGGCGGTCTCGGAGATCCCCGATGGCGAGGAGGAGGCTCCCTTCGCCAAGGGTATGCGCCTGACCCTCAAGGTCGCGGGGGATGCCCTGCGCAAGCTGGATGTCACCGAGATCGAGACGGTCACCTTCGACCCCAACCTGCACAACGCCGTCGGGCACATCGAGGACGAGACCCGCGGCGAGGGCGAGATCGTGGACGTGTTCCAAAAGGGCTACCGCAAGGGTGACAAGGTCATCCGCTTCGCCATGGTGCGCGTGGCAAATTAAGATACAATTTTTTCAAATCAGTTTGGAGGATAGATATTATGGGAAAGATCATTGGTATCGATTTAGGTACGACAAACTCTTGTGTGGCGATCTACGAGGGCTCCGAGCCCGCCGTGATCCCGAACCCGGAGGGTGCGCGGACGACCCCGTCCGTCGTGGCCTTCTCCAAGACCGGCGAGCGTATGGTCGGTCAGGTGGCTAAGCGTCAGGCTATCACCAACCCCGACCGCACCATCAGCTCCATCAAGCGTAAGATGGGCTCCGACTACAAGGTCACCATCGACGGCAAGGGCTACACCCCGCAGGAGATCTCCGCGATGATCCTGCAGAAGATGAAGGCGGATGCCGAGGCCTATCTGGGCACGTCGGTCAGCCAGGCAGTCATCACGGTTCCCGCCTACTTCACGGATGCACAGCGTCAGGCCACCAAGGATGCCGGTAAGATCGCCGGTCTGGAGGTACTGCGTATCATCAATGAGCCCACCGCCGCGGCTTTGGCCTACGGCATGGACAAGGAAGACAACCAGAAGATCATGGTCTTCGACCTGGGCGGCGGTACCTTCGATGTATCCCTCCTGGAGATCTCGGACGGTGTGTTCGAGGTGCTGGCGACCGCCGGTAACAACCACCTGGGCGGCGATGACTTCGACCAGCGCATCATCAACTGGATGGCCGACAAGTTCCAGCGCGAGAACGGCGTTGACCTGCGTAACGACAAGATGGTGCTGCAGAGACTCAAGGACGCCGCCGAGAAGGCCAAGATCGAGCTGTCCGGCATGACCCAGACCGACATCAACTTGCCCTTCATCACGGCGACTGCCAGCGGTCCTCTCCACTTCGAGGCGACCCTGACCCGCGCCGAGTTCGACCGCATCACCTCCGACCTGGTAGAGGCCACCATGGGTCCGACCCGCCAGGTGCTGAAGGATGCCGGTCTGAATGCCGCTCAGGTGGATAAGATCCTGATGGTGGGCGGTTCTACCCGTATCCCCGCCGTGCAGGAGGCTGTCAAGAAGTTCCTCGGGAAGGAGCCCTTCAAGGGCATCAACCCCGACGAGTGCGTGGCAGTCGGTGCCGCCATTCAGGGCGGCGTGCTGGCAGGCGAGGTCAAGGATCTCCTGCTTCTGGACGTGACCCCGCTGTCGCTGGGCATCGAGACCATGGGCGGCGTGTTCACCCGCATCATCGACCGCAACACCACCATCCCCGTCAAGAAGAGCCAGGTGTTCTCCACGGCGGCAGACGGTCAGACCAGCGTGGAGATCCATGTCCTGCAGGGTGAGCGCGAGATGGCACAGTACAACACGACGCTGGGTCGCTTCAACCTGGACGGCATCATGCCGGCTCCTCGCGGCGTACCGCAGATCGAGGTCACCTTCGACATCGATGCCAACGGTATCGTGAATGTCACCGCGACCGACAAGGGCACCGGCAAGGAACAGCACATCACCATCACCTCCTCCACCAACATGAGCAAGGAGGACATCGACAAGGCCGTGCGGGATGCCGAGAAGTTCGCCGAGCAGGATAAGAAGGCCAAGGAGGCCGTCGAGACCAAGAACCGCGCCGAGTCCATCATCAACCAGAGCGAGAAGACCCTGGAGGAGTTGGGTGACAAGGTCACGGAGGACGACAAGGCGGCTGTCCGTGCGGCTGTCGAGAAGCTGAAGGCCACCGTGAACAGCGGCGACACCGAGGCCATCAAAGCCGACACCGAGGCTCTGGAGAAGGAGTTCTACAAGCTCTCCGAGAAGGTCTACCAGCAGTCCGCACCGCAGGGTGACCCGCAGGGCGGCGCCGATCAGGGCGGTGCAAACGGCTCGGACGGCACCTACTACGATGCCGACTTCGAGGACAACAGCAACAACGGCAAGTAATTCGATACAGACAAAATGACCCGACGGGGGAAAAACCCCCGCCGGGATTGTGCGTAGAAGCCCCGGACGTCGATGCTGTGCATAGCTGTGCATACGATGCTCCCATGGGCAGGGCAACGCATACATTTCCCCGGAAAGGACGCTTCCGCCGTGCGGAAGCATAGCAAGGATCATGGCAGAAGACAGAGATTATTATGAAATACTCGGCATAGACAGGAGTGCCGATGCCGATACCATCAAGAACGCCTACCGCAAGCTGGCCAAGAAGTACCACCCCGACCTCAACCCCGGCAACGCCGAGGCCGAGAAGAATTTCAAGGAAGTCAACGAGGCCTACTCGGTGCTCTCCGACCCGGACAAGAAGGCCAAGTACGATCAGTTCGGCAAGGCGGCCTTTGACCCCTCGGCGGGCGGCGGCAGCTATGGCGGCGGCTTTACCGATTTCGGAGACCTGGGGGATATCTTCGGCAGTATCTTCGGCGGTGCCTTCGGAGGCGGCTCTACCCGACGGCAAAACGGTCCCCAACGCGGCGAGGATGTGCAGGTGCGGGTCACGCTGACCTTTGAGGAGGCCATATTCGGCTGCAGGAAGGACATCAACTATACCCGCCTGCACAAGTGCCCCGCTTGCTCCGGTTCGGGCGCGGAGGCAGGAACCCGTGCCGAGACCTGCCCCACCTGTCACGGTTCGGGACAGCGGGTGGTGGTTCAGCGCATGGGCGGTATGTCCTTCCAGTCCCAGACCACCTGTGACACCTGCCGAGGCACGGGCAAATATATCAAGACCCCCTGCTCCAAGTGTCGGGGCACCGGTCTGGAGCGGGAGAACAAGCGGATCACCGTCTCCATCCCCGCCGGTATTGATGACGGACAGCGCATCGTCCAGCGCGGACAGGGCTGTGAGGGCAAGAACGGCGGGTCGGCGGGTGACCTGGTCATCTTTGTGTCGGTCAAGCCCGACAATGTCTTTACCCGCGACGGCGTGGATCTCTACTGTGATGTGCCTCTGAGCGTTGCCGAGGCCACGCTGGGCGCCGAGATCGAGGTACCCACTCCGGACGGCACCGAGAAGTATACCATCGCGGAGGGGACTCAGAACGGCACGACCTTTACCCTGCGGGGCAAGGGCGTTCCCTACGTCAACCGCTCCGACCGCCGCGGCGACCTGATCTGCACGGTCAATGTGGAGATCCCGCGCAGGCTGAACGAGAAGCAAAAGCAGGCCATGCGGGACTTCGCGGCGGCCTGCGATGAGAAGAACTATGCGAAAAAGTCCAAATTCCGCAATCTGTTCAACAAAAAGTAAGGGAGATCGGCATGAGCAATACCGAAAACAGGACGCACGACGACAGGAACAGTGACCGCTCCATCCCGGAGCGCGACCCGGACTACGTCTGCGAGGATTACGGCGATGTCAAGGCCTGGACACAGATCCGAGTCACCGTCCCGCTGGAACAGCTGGACACCCTCTCTGCGCTGATGAGCATGATCAGCAACAACCTGATGATCGAGGACTACTCGGACATCGAGACCGACCTGCGCACCTGCTACGGCGACCTGATCGACGAGAAGATCCTCCGCGCCGACCGCACGATCGCCTCGGTATCGGTCTATGTGCCCTCCGACCGCAGCTACGCCGACGATGTGGCATTCCTGCGCGACCGCATGGCGGCCGCCGACATCGACGGCAAGTTGGAGCTGGTCGGGATCAACGAGGAGGACTGGGCGAACAACTGGAAGCAGTACTACAAGCCGGTCAAGATCGGGGAGCGCATCGTCATCTGCCCCGCATGGGAGACCTACCGACCGGAGGGGGAGGAGCTGGTGGTACGCATGGATCCCGGCATGGCCTTTGGCACCGGCACCCATGAGACCACCCGCCTGATGATCCACCTTTTGGAGACCCATACCCGTCCCGGCTGTCGGATGCTGGACGTGGGCACCGGAACCGGCATTCTGGCTATCTGCGCCTCCCGCCTGGGGGCGGGGGTCTGCCGCGCCTACGACATAGACCCCACCGCCGTGCGGGTCGCGCGGGAGAATATCCGCGAGAGCGGTCTTGAGAACATCACCTGCGACCGCTCCGATCTGCTCAAGCAGGTCGATCTGGAGGGCGGACAGTACGACCTCATCAGTGCCAATATCGTGGCAGACATCCTCATCCGCATGATGCCGGATGTCGGTGCCTACTTAGCACCCGAAGGTACCCTTCTCCTCTCGGGCATCGTTGCCGAGCGGTGTGACGATGTCGTAAACGCCGCCGTTGCAAACGGCTTTGCCGTCGCCGAGACCCTGACCGAGAACGGCTGGTGCGCGCTGGCGGTAAGGAGAGCGTAAAAATATATTTTTGCGGGGGAAGAAGAACCGTTTGTGGTTCTTCTCCCCCCGCCTTTTTGGTCTTATATCACTCTCCCAATATGCGGAAGAGCTCGCCCATGAGGGCATCACGGTGGATATAGGTAACTTGGCGCATGAGGTGGTTATAGGGGGCGTGTCCCCAGTGCCCGTCATACTCCGGGATGGGGGCGGGCAGGAGGCGGGAGAGCATGAAGCGGTCGCCCTCATTAAGCAGCCACGCGGCGGCGGTCACATCCCAGATGATACGGCTCCAGACACGACCGGAGGCGTAGGCTTCGGCCTCCTCCACCGTGTGCTTGACAAGATAATCGCACAAGGGGTTCTTGCCCTCCAGCCACTGCCGCAGCTCCGGCTCGGTCAAATAGAAGGAGGAGACCACCCCCATGCAGGGCAGCTGTACCAGCGGACAGCCACAGCCGAACACCACCCGCGCCCCGGCGATGTCCTGATTCAGGTTGAACTCGCGGTTGTCCGGCCAGGTCTCGAAGTGGCCGCCCAGCCAGACCAGCACGATGCGCTCGGCGATCTCGGGGCACATCAGGAGGGCAGAGGCGACATTGGTGATCGCGCCGATGGCCACGACATACAGGGGATGCTCGGGGGTATAGGTCATGGCCAGCTCACACAGGTGGTGTGCGGCGGGGCTGTCCACGGGGGTCTTCTCGTCCGGCAGGTAGCCGCGTGAGCCGCGGAAGACGCAGGCCTTCAAGTCCTCCTTCCCCATGAGGGTCAGGAGGTTGAGGATCTCCTCGTAGCTTCTCTCCATGCCGTCCTCGGGGGAGGTGGAATGGTGGTTGAAGAAGGGCGCAGCGTAGACAGCGCGGAGGTTCATGCGGTCGCTCTTGACCATTAAGGACAGGGCGTATTGGTCGTCGATCTCGTTGTAGGTGTCGGTGTCCAGAACACAGTCAATGCGTCCCGCGGGCGGCTCTAAGTTGCGGATGCGTTGCAGTTCGGTCATATCATACTCTCCTTTTTCGGGCGTATACGCCCTTTTTTAATTCAATATATCCCCCGCCGCGCCAAACACGGCGCGCACGCTCTCCCGCAGGAGGGGGTGTGCGAACAGCCCCGGGTCGTCGGTCAGCAGTCTGCGGGCGTGCTCGAAGGCCTTGTTCATCAGCTCGGCATCCTGCCAGCCCTCCGCGAGGCGGAAGCCGCCGCTCTGGCGGATGCTCCCCCCGGCGGCGGGGGCTAAGAAGTCCCCGGGACCGCGCTGTGCCAGATCCTGCTCGGCGATTTGGAAGCCGTCGAAGGTGGTACGCATGACCTCCAGCCGTGCCCGCGCGACCTCGCCGCCGCCCTCCCGCACCAGGATGCAGTAGGACTTGCGCTGACCGCGTCCCACCCGCCCGCGAAGCTGGTGAAGCTGGGACAGGCCGAAACGCTCGGCGTTCTCCACGATCATCAGGCAGGCGTTCGGCACGTTCACCCCGACCTCGATGACGGTGGTGGAGACCAGCACCTGCAAGCCCCCCTCAGCGAAATCCTGCATGACCGCGTCCTTCTCGGCCTGCTTCATCTTGCCGTGGACAAAGCCGATCTTGAGTTCCGGCAACCGCTCGGACAGCTCGGCGGCGTACTGCACCGCCGCCTTCATGGGCGGCAGGGCGGAGGGCGGAGTCGGCGGGGCGGTGAAGTCCGCCGACAGCGGGATCAGCCCCGCCTCGTCCTCCTCGGTCTGCTCCACGGCGGGGCAGACCACATACACCTGTCCCCCTGCCGCGACATTCTTGCGGATGAAGGCATCCAGCCGTGCGCGGTAGCTCTCGTCCACCACGAAGGTGTCCACCCGCTGTCGTCCCGGGGGCATCTCGTTGATGCGGGAAACATCCAGGTCACCGTACATCACCAGTGCCAGCGAGCGCGGAATGGGGGTCGCGCTCATGCACAGAAGGTGCGCGTGGCGATTCTTGCCCGACAGCGCCGCCCGCTGGTTGACCCCGAAGCGGTGTTGCTCGTCGGTCACGACCAGTGCCGGGGCGGCGAAATCCACGCCGTCCGACAGGAGGGCTTGGGTTCCGATGACGAAATCTAAGCGGGTATGCGGGTCGGGGTCGGCTAACGCCTCGCGTATCCTGCGCTTGCGGGTGGCGGTGGTGGAGCCGACCAGCAGTGCCCCCCGTATACCCACCCGCTCGAACAGCGGGATCAGGTCGGCGGCGTGCTGGGCGGCCAGTATGCCGGTGGGTGCCATGATGGCGGCCTGCCGCCCGGAGCGGACGGCGATATACACCGCCGCCGCCGCGCAGACGGTCTTGCCACACCCCACGTCCCCGACCAGCATCCGATTCATGGACAGGCCGCTTGCCATATCCCGACGAATATCCGAGATGGCGCGCGCCTGTGCCCCGGTCAGGTCATAGGGGAGCAGGTTCAGAAAGGCGCGGTATTCCTCCTCGGTGACCCGGCAGATGGGTGCATCCTTGGTGCGGACGCCGCCCCCCTGCATCCCCAGCCCCAGCGAAAAGCGGAAGAACTCATCAAACGCCAAGCGGCACTTGGCGGTGTGCAGGGACAGGAAATTCGGCGGCCTGTGTACGGTTCGCAGGGCATAGGCCAGGGTGCACAGCCCCTCCTCCTCGCGGATGGCATCCGGCAGGGGGTCTTGTATATGCGACACGGTGGGCAGAGCCTGCTGCACCAGGGAGGTGATCAGCTTATTGCTCAGTCCCTCGGTCAGCGGGTAGACCGGCACCAGCGCGGGGAGGGCTCCGCCCTCGGTATACGGCTCAAAGGCGGGATTGGTCATGGCATAGCCCTGCCCTATCCGCTCCACCTTCCCGAAGAAGCGGAAGCTCGCCCCGATCGGGAAGCTGTCGTACAGGTAGTCCTGATTGAAGAAGGCCACCTCACAGCTCCCGCCCTCGCTGTCGTCAAAGGCGCGGAACTTCAAGAGAGTCATGCGGTTCTTGAGGCGGCTCCGTCGCGGCTGGGTGGAGACGGTCAGCACCACCGCCTGCCGCTCCCCGCGTCGCCCCTCGGTCTGGGTCTCGGACAGCGACACCACATCCCCCCGATTCTCGTATGCGCGGGGAAAATGGAACAGCATATCCCGCACCGAAAGCAGCCCCAGCTTGGCCAGAAGTGATGCCCGCTTCTCTCCGACACCGGGGAGACGGGACAGGGGGGCGGAAAGTAGGTCTTCCATGGGGGCTCCT
>CAYXBU010000032.1:0-22474 GCA_964463245.1 uncultured Clostridium sp.
CAGGATGCGGTCGGTGATCTTATGCAGGAGGGCGTAGGGGATCTCCTCGATGGTGGCGGAGGTCGCATCTACCGAGTTGACGGCGCGGATGATGACCGGCCAATCCCAGCTGCGCTTGCCGTCCTTGATGCCGGTGGAGCGGAAGTCCGGGACGACCGTGAAGTACTGCCAGACCTTACCCGCCAGACCTGCCTTGTCGAACTCCTCCCGCAGGATGGCGTCCGACTCACGCAGGGACTCCAGACGGTCGCGGGTGATGGCACCGGTGCAACGCACGCCCAGACCGGGGCCGGGGAACGGCTGACGGTAGACCATGTTATCGGGCAGACCCAGAGCCTTGCCCACCACGCGCACCTCATCCTTATACAGGAGCTTGACCGGCTCGACCAGCTCGAACTTGAGGTCCTCGGGCAGGCCGCCGACGTTGTGGTGCGCCTTGACGCCGTCGCTCTCCAGAATGTCGGGGTAGATGGTGCCCTGTGCTAAGAACTCGATGCCCTCCAGCTTACGCGCCTCCTCCTCGAACACGCGGATGAACTCCGCGCCGATGATCTTGCGCTTCTCCTCGGGGTCGCACACGTCGGCCAGCTTATTCAGGAAGCGGTCGGTCGCATCCACATAGACCAAATTAGCGTTCATCTCATGGCGGAAGACCTGTACGACCTGCTCGGGCTCGCCCTTGCGGAGCAAGCCGTGGTTGACGTGGACACAGACCAGCTGCTGTCCGACCGCCTTGACCAGCAAGGCAGCCACGACGGAGGAGTCTACACCGCCGGACAGCGCGAGCAGAACCTTCTTGTCCCCGATCTGCGCCCGCAGAGCGGCGACCTGCTCCTCGATGAAAGCCTCGGCCAGTGCCGGGGTATTGATCCGCGCCATGGACGCGGGACGAACATTGCTGTTTTCCATACTTTTCTGCTCCTTCACGTTCTTTATCAGTTGGTATAGTTATCAAAGTAGCCCTGCACCAGCACGACGGGGGTACCCTTATCCCCCGAGCCGGAGGTCAGGTCGCACAGTGAGCCGATCAGGTCGGTCAGCTGGCGGGGAGTGGTGCCCTGAGAGGCCATGCTCCCCTTGAGGTCGGCATCCTTGGCACGGATGCTCTCGGAGATGGCGTTACGCAGTGCCTCGCCTGAGAGGTTCTTGAAGTCGTTATCCGCCAGATACTTGAGCTTCAGCTCATTGGGGGTACCGATCAGGCCGTCGGTAAAGGCGGGGGAGACCACCGGGTCAGCCAGTTCCCAGATCTTGCCCTTGGGATCCTTGAAGGCACCGTCGCCGTAGACCATGACCTCGACGTGCTTGCCCGTGGCCGCCAGAATGCGCGCTTGGATATCCAGCACCAGCGGACGGCACTCGCGGGGGAACAGCTTGATCCTATCCTCGGTCGCCTTATTGGAGCCGAGCAGACCGTACTGCTCGTTGCAGCCGCTGCCGTTGACCGGGGCATTCATGATGTCGTCCAGACCGCAGACCATCCGTGCGCCGGCCTCCCGCAGGATGCGCTTGGTGCGGGCACGGGTATGGATGTCACAGGTCAGGACGCAGTCGGCATACTGCAGGATGGTGCGAGGCTGGTTGGCAAAGATGATCTCCACCTCAGCACCCTCCTCGCGGATGAGGTCGCCGTAGTAGCTGACGTAATCCACGCCGGTAAACTCATGCGGATTGGAGCCGAACAGCTCGCGGTACCGCTCCAGAGACAGGACATCGGAGTAGGGGTTGATGCCCGCCTCGTCGATCTGATCCATACTGACCAGCTGGTTGCCCACCTCGTCCGAGGGATAGGACAGCATCAGCACGACCTTTTTGCAACCGCGGGCGATGCCGCGCAGGCAGATGGCAAAGCGATTGCGGGAGAGGATGGGGAACATGACACCGACCGTGCCGCCGCCCAGCTTGGCGCGGACATCGGTCGCAATGTCGTCCACGGAGGCATAGTTCCCCTGAGAACGGGCAACGATGGATTCCGTGACGGCGATGACATCGCGGTCATGCAGGGAGAAGCCTTCGGCGGCAGCGGCCTCCAGCACGCTGTCTGCCACGATGGCGGCGAGATCATCCCGCTCGCGGATGATGGGGCAACGAATGCCCCGAGAGGTCGTTCCGACTTTACGAATCGAGGATTCCATACGGTAAAAACCAGTCCTTTCTTGATGAGGCGGGCAAAGTCTGCCCCTTGGGAGCGTGCGGCAGGGGAGCACCCGCGACCGCCGTCCATTTCCCCTATATTGTAGCAGATTTTCGCGCATTTTGCAAGAGCATACGAAATATTTTTCAAAAAAGCTACATTTTCGGAACAGCTTTTCCCCAAAAACAGGGGAGCGGAATGCAAGTCGGCCGTCCGTATCCCTGCAGAGGAGGGACGTTCCGTCCGTATCGCCGTACAGGAATAAAGAAACCTTAACTTTTTTCTCAAAACCCCTTGACAATCCGAGTCGCGTATGCTATACTACATCCATAAAGCCGTGGGCATGACCCACAAAGGGAGGTCGCTATGCAGGAGTTTCGGGATCGGTTGGCATTCGCCATGAAGGAGCAGGACATCCGTGCATCCGCACTGTCCCGGACGACCGGGCTGTCCCCCGCCCGCATCAGCCAGTACCTCCACGGGGTCTACCTGCCCAAGGGGGATGCCATCCTGCGCCTCGCCGAGGCACTGGCGGTCTCGCCGCTGTGGCTGATGGGGGAGGATCACCCCATGCGCCCGACCGAGGAGGAAGATACCCCTTCCCTGCCCGACAACCTGCTCCCGCTCCGCCTGCGCCGCTACCCCGTGCTGGGGGACATTGCCTGCGGTCAGCCCATCCTGACCGAGGGGGACACGCCCGGGGAGACCTATGTCAGTGCCGCCGAGACCGAGGCCGACTTCTGCCTGATCGCCAAGGGGGACAGCATGGTGGGGGCGCGCATCTACGACGGGGATGAGGTCTTCATCCAGCAGACTGACATGGTGGAGAACGGGGAGATCGCGGCGGTCGTGCTGGACGACGAGGCCACCCTGAAGCGGCTGTACTACTACCCCGAGGAGCAACGACTGGTGTTGGAACCGGAGAACCCCGCTTACCGTCCACTGGTCTTTACCGGGGAAGAGCTGGATCACGTTCGCATTCTGGGACGCGCCGTTGCGGTACAGGGGAAGCTGCGCTGACCTTAGCAGGCCGCACCGCATACGAAAAAGCTGACCGAGCCCATGCGGGCTCGGTCAGCTTTTTGGTTTGTTGATCTTACTTCTTCTTGAAGGTAAGGATCTTTGCGATGGTGATGGTCTTCTCGTCCTTGTTCTGGGAGAAAGGAAGCTCGATGGGATCCTTGCCGTCCTCGATGAAGAACTGGATCACCTGAGAATCATCCTTGTCCACGATCTTATACTCGATCTCAGCACCGTCGTCCACCTTCAGGGAAGCCGCCAGCAGCTTGACATCTCCCGAGATAGCAACCTTGCTGCCGCTGAACTTGAGGGTCACAGAGCCAAGGATGCTGCTCATCTCGTACTCACCGGAGAGCTTATTGCCGCAGGCAACCAGCGTCAGAGCCATGCCGGAGAGCATCACAACTGCCAGAACCAAGGAAAGAATGCGAATGGACTTTTTCATGAGAGTAAACTCCTTTCAAATTTGTCACGACCGTGTCGGTCGCTCACAATGCCATTATACAGTATGTGAAGGAATTTGTCAAGGGGTATTTTCACTGTTTTTCACAGAATCGTCACCTACATGTACATTTTGCCTTGCAGACCGCCTCTGCGCTCCCTCGTCATACAGCGCGGACAGGACAGTCGCCACGACGAAGGCCGCGCAGACCCACGCGAACAGGTTCCCCGTGCGGACATAGAGGGTAGTCTCATCTCGCAGGGCGATCTCCCCCGTCAGCTGACCGGTCAGGAGCGGATCCAGCTTCTCCCTCACCTTCCCGGTCGGGTCGATGATCGAGGACACACCGGTGTTCCCCGCGCGCACCACATACCGCCCGGTCTCAATGGCGCGGAGGGAGGATTGTGCATTATGCATCCACACGCCGCGAGAATCCTGAAACCAGGAGTCATTGGTGGAGACGGTCAGGAGCTGTGCGCCGCCGCGAACGCTGTCCAGCGCGGTGCTCTCGTATATGGAGTCAAAGCAGATCAGGGCACCGATCCGCCCCGTCGGCAGGTCGAACACCACCGACTCCTCCCCCACAAGGAGGTCACGATCCAGCATCCCCACCTCGGCCAGCGGCGGGATCAGGAGCATGACCAGCTCACGGAGGGGCACGAACTCCCCGAAGGGCACCGGCTTTTGCTTATTATACACCGTGTCGCTGACCTCGCCGTTCGGCAGGAAGGCCAGCACGGAATTGTATTGATCCCCGGCATCCTCCCCCGAGGTAAAGGCACCCACCAGAAGGGTCGCGCCGGTCTCGACTGCCAGCTGACTGATCCGAGCGCGAGTCCCGGGGCTTTGGTCGATGGTGACGGTCAGGGCGGTCTCCGGCCAGACGATCAGGGTCGCGCCCTCGGCGGCGGCCTCCTGCGTCAGGGACTCGTAGCGTTCCAGTGCCGTCTCGCCGGATCCCGGAGACCACTTCTCCAGCGAGGACAGATTGCCCTGCGTGGCGGCGGCGGACAGGGTCTCCCCGTCCTGCGGCAGGGTCAGGAGACGAATGCCTCCCAGTGCCAGGTTGCCGCAGACCAGCGATGCCACCAGTATGCCGCAGAGCCGTGCCCGATCCGGGTAGAGGAGCAGGAACCCGAGCAGCATACTCACGGCGACCAGCAGGAAGGTGATGAAGTAGGAGCTGAGGTAGGCGGCGGACTGGACAGTCAGCCAAAGACCGACCTGCCCCAGCGACAGGCGCGCCCACGGAACCCCTGCCCAGCCCATGTTGGCCTGTATCCACTCCCGCACCGTCCAGAGGACGGCGAAAAGGATGGGGTGAAGGATGGGTCTGTCCGACAGGAACCGTCCCCGCACCGCCAGCGCAAAGAGGGGAAAGGTAGCCGCCGCCGCAAGGGTCTGGAGGGCAGACAGCCCGAACCATGCCGCCGCGATCACCACCGCCGAGGCGGCGTTCGACAGTCCCGCAAAGGACAGCGGGTACATATACAGGAACCAATGGAAATTAGTCAGGTAGAAGCATCCGAAAAAGCAGAAGCCGTAGCCGTACATCTGCCGCAGGCTGACCTGCGGGTCGGTCGCCAGCATCAGGATGATCGGGGCAGAGGGCAGGAGCGCGACCCACTGCAGTACCCCCAGCGCGGGGAACTGGATGCACACCCCCATCAGCACGGCTCCCGACAGAAGCAAGAGCCATCTGACCCACGGCGGTACGGCCTTGAGGCGAGCTGCAAGTCCCGTCATGACCGTACCCTCCGCTCGAATGCCGTCAGGTCATAGCCCTTCGTGAACCAGATGGAAGCGGGGTCAAGACGGAAGGAGCGACCGCGCAGGTAGGAGAGGCAACCGCCCTCCCCGGGGATATCGAAATCCAGCCGCCAGGCGTACAGGGCTTGGAATTTGAAGCCGTCGCGGCGGTCGTCGCGGTTGATGCCGTACTTACCATCCCCCAGCAGGGGATGCCCGATATGCGCGAGATGGGCGCGTATCTGGTGGGTGCGTCCCGTGACCAGCTCGACCTCCAGGAGGGATGTGGCATCAGCACCCCGCCCGTGGGTGTCCAGCACGCGGTACTTGGTGATGATCTCCCGTCCGCCGGGGATGGGGTGATCGGCGACCCGCACCAGGTTGCGGGCACTGTCCTTGGTCAGGTAACCGCGCAAGGTCGCCCTCGGAGGCTCCGGGCGACCATGGCAGAGGCAGAGGTAGAATTTAGAGAGCTGATCCTCGCGGATGAGGCGGTTCATATCCCGCAGAGACTCGGCGTCCTTGGCGGCGATGACGATACCGCCGGTGTTGCGGTCGATACGGTTGCACAGGGCGGGGGCGAAGGACTGCTCGTCGGCGGGGTCATACTCCCCCTTGCCGTAGAGGTAGGCCTGAATGTGCAGGATGAGGGTATTCTCTCCGCCCGAGGCATCCTCGTGCACCAACACACCGGGGCGTTTGTTGAGCAAGAGGATATGCTCATCCTCGTACAGGATATCCAGCTTGGGACGAATGGCGGCCAGTGCGCCCTGATCCTCCTCGGGTGCGCCGAAGAACTCGTCCTTGATGAACAGCTGGATCTCGTCCCCCTCGCGCAGGATCTGAGACTGCTCCGCCCGCGCCCGATTGACCTTGATCTTCTTGGTGCGGATGAACTTGTACATCAGCGACTGCGGAAGCCCCTTGACCGCCTTGGTCAGGAACTTGTCCAGCCGCTGTCCGGCATCGTTCTTGCCGATCTTCATGATGCGCATATAAAGGCTCCTTTGTTGAGCAACGATTCAAAAGCGAGGGGCAGCCTCGCCGACAACAAGGCACGCCCCTCGAAAAGGCTGTATGGCGAAGAGTGTCTTACAGCGTCCCGAAGATACGGTCGCCGGCATCTCCCAGACCCGGCACGATGTATGCGTGCTCGTTGAGGCACTCATCCAGTGCGGCGGTGTAGATATCCACATCGGGGTGCGCCTCCTGCACGGCCTTGACACCCTCGGGTGCGGCCACCAGGCACATGAAGCGGATGTTGCGACAGCCGTGCTCCTTGAGCTTGCCCAGCGCGTCCACGGCAGAGCCGCCGGTCGCCAGCATGGGATCGACCAGCACCACCAGCCGCTCGCCGATGTCGGAGGGCAGCTTGCAATAGTACTCCACCGGCTTGTGGGTCTCGGGGTCACGGTACATACCGATATGGCCGACCTTGGCGACCGGAACCAGATTCTGCAGGCCGTCCACCATGCCCAGACCGGCGCGCAGGATCGGCACGATGGCGAGCTTCCGCCCGGATACCATCTTTGCCTTCATCTTGACAAGAGGTGTTTCAATGTTCACATCCTCCAGGGGAAGGTCACGAAAGACCTCATAGCCCATCAGCATGGCGATCTCGTTGAGCAGCTCGCGGAAATCCTTGGAGCCGGTCTTCTTGTTACGCATAATGGACAGCTTGTGGGTGATCAGCGGATGGTCGATAACGTGCAGGGTACTCATGTTCTGTTCTCCTTCGCTTGATACATTCTCGGCGCAGAGCGGTCGGCTCTGCCCATACATACGACTCTATTATACTCCATTTTTTTGCATTTTGCAAGAGCTACGTGCAAATTCCTAAAAAAAAAGAGAGTGAAAAGCCGCCCGCGCCGCTCTTTTCGTGACTAAGGAGCCGTCTGCCTCGGCATACTACCGAAAAAGAGCGATACGCGGTTTCGGGGGGAGAGACATGAGTCAGGATCGGGATACAGTAGTTGAAATGCGGCACATGGTCAAGGTGTTCGGCCCCGTGGTCGCACTGGGCGGCGTGGATATCAGTCTGCGGCGGGGCGAGGTGCTGGGGCTGATTGGGGAGAACGGCTCCGGCAAGTCCACCGTGACCTCCATTCTGGCGGGGATGCAGCAGGCGGACGAGGGAGAGATGTTCTTCCGAGGTCAGCCGTGGCACCCGACCTCCATGCAGGATGCCCTGCGGCGGGGGATCGGCATGATCGTGCAGGAGAGCGGTACGGTGCCCGGCATTCCCGTTGCGGAGAACCTGTTCCTGTGCGACACGGCGCGTTTCTGCGGCAGGAGCGGGCGGAGGTTGGTCAACGGGCGTGCCCTGCGGCGGGCGGCACAGGCGGCACTGGATGACATCGGTGCCTCCCACATCCGCGCCGATGCCATCACGGGGAGCCTTGACCTGCAGGATCGCAAGCTGGTGGAGGTCGCACGGGTGCGGCTGGCGCACCCCGAGGTCATGATCGTGGACGAGACCACCACCGCCCTGTCCCAGCGGGGGCGGGAGATCATCGGGCGGCTGATGCGCCGCATGACCGAGGAGGGGCAGAGCGTCATCTTCATATCCCACGATCTGGACGAGATCAAGGAGGTCTGCGACCGTCTGACCGTCCTGCGGGACGGGCAGATCATCCGCAGCTTTGAGAGGTCGGAGTACGAGGACGATGCCATCCGCCAATCCATGATCGGGCGGCGGCTGGAGGGAAGCTACTACCGCAGTGACTACGACGGCTCCCACACGGGAGTACCTGTGCTGACCCTGGACGGAGTCACCCTGCCGGGCAAGCTGTACGACGTATCCCTGACGGCGCACGCGGGGGAGATCCTTGGCATCGGCGGACTGTCGGCCTGCGGAATGCACCCGTTAGGGCAGGTCATGTTCGGTGCCGTCCGCCCGCGTACGGGACGGGTCACCATCCGAGGGCGGGAGATCGACAGCCCCTCCGCCGCCATGCAGGCGGGGGCGGGCTACGCCGCCAAGGATCGGGATGTGGAGTCCCTCTGCACCGACGCCTCCATACGGGACAACATCGCCATCGCAGGGCTGTCCCGCCTGACCGATCGGGCAGGGTTCCTCCACCCGGGGCGGGAGCGGCGGTATGTACGGGAGCAGATCAGTGCCATGCAGGTCAAATGCTACTCCCCCGACCAGCCAGTCTCGGAGCTGTCGGGCGGCAACAAGCAGAAGGTGGTGTTCGGCAAGTGGATCGGGCGGGGGTCCGACATCCTCATCCTGGACTGCCCCACCCGCGGCATCGACATCGGGGTCAAGCAGACCATGTACCGCCTGCTGTATAAGATGAAGCAGGAGGGGAAAACTATCATCATGATCTCGGAGGAGCTGCCGGAGCTGATCGGTATGTCGGATCGCCTGTTGATCCTACGCAAGGGGCGGATCACGCAGGAGTTTTCCCGCAGTCCCACGCTGTCCGACCGAGATGTGATCGACTATATGGTATGAGGGGGAGCAACACATGGAACACGGAGCGGACATCTCCCGAGGAGGCGAGTCGGTCGGCATCGACCTGGAGGCGCGGCGGCGGCGGGCGCGGCTCGGGGCACAGCTGACCCGCTGGGTTCCCGCCATCGCCTGTGCGGTGCTGGCAGGGCTGTACCTGATCTGCGCCAACCTGCGCGGCTTTGACCTGCGGATCGGGCTGGAGGTGGTGGTAGCCAACGCCTCCTTGGTCGCCCTGGTGGCCACCGGTGCGACCTTCATATTCACCTGCGGCTCCTTCGACCTCTCGCTCGGCTCCAATATGCTGGTCAGCGCACTGGTCGGGGTACTGCTGGGACGGGCGACCGGGAGCATGGTCGCCGTAGCGGCGGGGTGTCTGGGAACGGCCATCCTGCTGAGCCTGCTCAACGCGGTGCTGGCCTCCTTTTTCAACCTGCCTGTCTTCATCATGACCATCGTGATGATGAACGTCTACAGTGCCGCCGCCACCCTGATGATCACCTCCTTCGGGCAAAACTCCGCCGTCATCCTCCCGGCCGCCATGACGGCGGGGCTGAACCGCACCGGCTTCTTTCTCCTCGTCATCGGGCTGTTCGAGGCCTTTTGCTGTGTGCTGTTCTACCTCCGTCCCCTCGGACGGCGACAGCGGTTCTTGGGCGGCAACCCCATATGTGCCCGCCTGTCCGGCATCCGTCGGAAGCGGCTGACGGTGCTCTCCTTCGGGCTGGCGGGGATCGGGATCGGGCTGGCCGCCTGGCTCTTGATCCTGCAGACCCCTACCCTCTCGGCCTCCTCCGGCTCGTCGGTGGGCATGAATATGCTCATCGCGCTGGTCTTCGGTGGCATGAACATGAACGGAGGTCCCCGCTCCCGTATGTACGCCGCCCTTCTGGGTGCTTTCTCCATGGCATTTCTGGACGCTTGGATGAACATCTTCGTTACCGGGAGCTGGTATCTCCAGATCGTCAAGGGCGTGCTCTTCGTGGCGGTGGTCTTCCTGTTCTCCCTCAGCCGTCGGCGGCGATTGCTGGAGCGGTGATGGCTGATATGCGCATTTCAAGGCAACCGCTGTTGCAGCGTTTTGTGGCTTTCTGCCGTAGCATCGCCGATAATAATGTCAGCAAACCGTCCCTTAATAAAAAAGAAATTTCATGAAAGTCCTTGAAGGGGGTTTGGGGGAACCTTCCTTCAGGATGTTTCCCCCAAAAATAAAATTAAATTAAAGGAAGGAACCTGTTATGAAGAAAAGAATGATCAAGCTCCTCTGCCTGTCTCTCTGTCTGCTCCTATCTCTCCCGCCCCTTGCGTTGCTGATGTCCTGTCGGGAGGGCGGCAGCGAGAAGATCCGCATCGGCGTTCTGCGGGAAGACGACACCTCGGGCGAGGCCAAGGCCTGGGAGAAGTACCTCCGCGCCATGGGCGAGGAGCTGGGCTTTACCGTGGACTTCACCACCACCGACTCCTCCTCTGCCGAGGTGTCGGCCATAAACACTTACGCCTCCAAGGGCTATCGCGGCATCCTGCTGTTCTCGGACGACGATCTGGTCGCCTCCATACAGGCCGCGGCCTCCAAAAAGATGTATATCGTATACCCGACGGGACAGCCCACCGAGGAGCAGTACGAGCAGGTCAAGGACAACCTGTACTATTTAGGCTCGGTTGCCCCCGTGTCCGACACGGAATTTCAGGCGGGCTATGACATGGCGAAATTCTTCACCGAGGAAAAGCAACAAAAGAACTTCACCCTCTTCGGCGGCGCGACCGCCTACGGCTCCGATATGCACATCCAGCGTCTGGCGGGCATCCTGACCCGTCTCTGTGAGGAGGAGAGCACCTCCTATGACGGTGTCCGTGACCGCGCCGCGCTGGTCGCCAAGATCGCGGGGGTCGGGGTGGATCCCGCCAAATTCAAGAGCGAGGTCTACCGCGTGACCGGATATATGGACGGCTTCGTGTTTAACGATGCCTTCACCACCAAGCTGACCAACAGCATGGAGGCGGGCGGCACCTGCATCCTCACGGTGGGCGCGGGGGATGTCGTGACTCGCATTGCCTACGGCATCACCTCGGCCAACGGCAAGATCGGCTCCTTCCTTTCGGGCGGGGTGGATGCCATCACCGAGGAGTACACCGAATGCTTTGATCTGGGCTACACCTACGACTGCGGCAAGTACGCCTCGGCTATGGCACCCGGACTCATCCTCATGCTGGCGGCACTGGACGGTCGGCGCATCACCGACTCGGACGGCAAGGCTCCCCGCATCGGCATGAACTACTGGATCGCCACCGGTCGGGAACGGCTGGAGGAGATGCTGGCGGCGGATAACCCCACGAGCGGGTATTGTTACGATGCGGCGGTCATCACCGCCTACAAGACCCGCGGCTATACCGACCTTGTCACCCTCTGCGGGTCGGACTACGCGGAAGCACAGGCCATCCGAAAGGCGGTACACGCGACCGCGGAGGCGGGCACATGAGGGACACTGTCACGGTCGGGACACCGAGACCGACATGGCAGGAGGTAGGCAAGCGGACAGCGGGGATGTGCATCATCCCCGTCCTCTGCTGGGGGATCATGAGCCTTGCCTGCCGTGCGGCGGGGACTTCCCTTCTGACCGGTGTATCCACCCTGCGCCTGTTCGTGCGGGGGCTTACCTATGTGCTCCTGCTCTCGTTTGGCGTGTCCATCAATATGCACACGGGGCGGTTCGACTTCGCCACCGGTGCTGTCATGCTGCTGGGCGGGGTGTCGGGTGCCCTGATCGCCTACGGGAACGGCTGGGGACCTTGGGGAATGCTGGCGGTCAGCATCCCCACCGGAGCAGCGGCGGGTTGCCTGTCGGGGCTTCTGTATATCCACCTGCGCCTGCCGCCCATGATCATCGGGCTGGGCATGACACTGGTGCTGGAGGGGATCGTCGCCATCATCACGGACGGGTGCCGCCCGGTGGGCTTCGGAGCCGACGCCGCCTACTATCGCTTTTCGGTCAACATCCCCGCCATGCTCCTCTTGGGCGGGACGGCACTTCTCCTCATGATCCTCATCTTCCACTACACCCGCTTCGGGTATGACTACCGCGCCCTGCAGACCGGTCAGCGCATCGCGGTCAACACCGGCGTGCGGGAGTCCGCCAACGCGCTGGGGTGCTACGCCCTCTCGGGTGGGCTGTTCGGGGCGGCGGGAGCCGTCAGCCTCTGCTCCACCAACGGCATCACCCCCACCATCAACTTCTCCACCATCGCCTCCATGTTCGCCTGCTTCCTACCGCTGTTCTTCTCGGGCTTCATCGGCAAATTCTGCAACAAGCAAGTCGCCATCCTGTTGGGATGCGTGGGGTATGAGTTCATCCAGATCGGCTTTGGTCAGCTCAGCTTCCGCATCGCGTCCTTTACCTCGGATGTGTACAAGGTCATCGAGGCCGCCATCCTCGTGCTTTTCCTCATCTACCTGAACAACGAGGGGCTGATCCTGGACGTGATCACCCTGCGCCGCTTCCGGGACACCCGGGGCAGAAAGGAGTCCGCCGCATGAACACCGCCGCCCGTATCAGTCGGGAGCGCACCCCCGCCCCCGGCGGGGAGAGCCTCCCCTTTGACATCTCCCGCCTGACAGCCGCCCCGTTCCGCTTGGACGAGGCGGGGGTGGTCTGGGTGGAGGAGACTTTGCACAGTATGAGCACCGAGGACAAGCTCCGCCAGCTGTTCTGCCTTGTGACCTACAGCGACGAGGAGTCCGCCCTGCGGCAGGTCGCCGAGGATATCCGCCCGGGCGGGATCATGTGCCGCCCCATGCCGCTGGATGCCTGCCGCCGTGCGGTGGGCATCCTGCAGGGTGCCTCCCGCATCCCGCTCCTGATCGCCGCCAATCTGGAGGCGGGCGGGAGCGGTGCCGTGACCGACGGCACACAGCTCGGTCGCCCCATGCAGATCGCCGCCACCCCGCGAGGTCGCGCCGAATGGGCACGGCGGCTGGGGGAGGTCTGCGGGAAGGAGGGAGGAGCCGCCGGGGTCAACTGGGCATTTGCGCCGGTCGCCGACATCGACACGAACTGGCGCAATCCCATCACCAACACCCGCACCTTCGGCTCCAATCCCGCTACCGTGGCCGAGCTGAGCGAAGCCTATATCACCGAGGTGCAGGCGCGCGGGTTGGCCGCCTCCATCAAGCATTTTCCGGGGGACGGGCAGGATGAACGGGATCAGCACATTGCGCCCTCCATCAACAGCCTGTCGGTGGAGGATTGGGAGCGCACCTATGGGGACATCTACCGCCGCGCCATCCGCGCGGGGGTCAAGACGGTCATGGTGGGGCATATCCTCTTCCCGGAGTGGTGCCGACGGATGCACCCCGGCATTCCCGACCGCGACATGCTCCCCGCGACCGTCAACTACGATGTCGTGACCACCCTCCTGCGGGATCGACTGGGCTTTGAGGGGCTGATCGTGACGGATGCCTCCACCATGGCAGGGCTGGCACTCTTCCTGCCCCGACGGGTGCTGGTGCCCGCCACCATCGCCGCCGGGTGCGATATGTTCCTGTTCACTAAAGACACAGCGGAGGATATTGCCTTCATGGAGCAGGGCTACGCAGACGGCGTGATCACACCGGAGCGGCTGGACATGGCAGTCCTGCGCATCTTAGCCCTGAAGGCCTCGCTGGGACTGCACCTCCGTCAGACCGAGGGCAGCTTCCTCCCGCCCGAGGCATCAGCGCAGGCGGTGGTCGGGTGCAGGGAGCACCGCCGTCTGGCAGAGGCCTGTGCGCGGGAATCCATCACACTGGTCAAGCAGGAGCCGGGTGTCCTGCCGCTCTCGCCGCAAAAGTACCCCCGTGTGCTGTTCGTCCCGCTGGAGGATGCACCGCAGGGAGCCTCCATCTTCATGGGGGACGAGTCGCAGAATCGCCGCCTGTGCCGCGCGCTGGAGGCCGAGGGGTTCTCGGTGACAGTCTTTACCCCGCCCGAGGGCTTTGAGGGCATGATGACCCCCGTCCGCGAGATGGAGGAGAGCTACGACCTGATCCTCTATGCCGCCTCGCTGGCGACCCGCTCCAACCAAACGGTAGTTCGCATCACCTGGAAGAACCCCATGGGGGTCAATGTGCCGATCTAC
The DNA here is from genome assembly GCA_964463245.1 of uncultured Clostridium sp. Taxonomy (GTDB): domain Bacteria; phylum Bacillota; class Clostridia; order Oscillospirales; family CAG-272; genus CAMEON01. The sequence goes on from CAYXBU010000032.1 coordinate 13,918, forward strand.
ACCCACAGCATCCCGACGGTGTTCGTCTCGCTGGACAATCCCTATCACCTCATCGACGTTCCGCTGGTACGCACCTATATCAACTGCTACGCGGGAGACGAGACGGTCATCCGCGCCCTGATGGAGAAGCTGATGGGACGTGCGCCCTTCGTGGGTGTGTCGCCGATAGACCCATTCTGCGGGCGGTGGGAGACAAGGCTGTAGATAAAAAAAAGGAGGGGTGGTCGCCCTCCTTTTCTATGTAGCAGGCTCGGAATACGCTCCTCCCGATCCTGCGTTTCCCGACTCCTCAGATCACTCTTACCCGCACGACATCGGTCAGTGCCGCGAGGTCATCCGCAACCGTTGCGGGGACGGTGCCGGTGATGTCGAACATGGTATAGGCCGCCGCACCGCGGGACTTATTGGTCATGTTCTCAATATTCAGCCCGGCGGCCGAGAGGACACCGGTCAGCTGGTTCAGGATGCCCGGCAAGTTGCCGTGCAGGACACAGATCCGCACATTTCCCGAACGGGGCATGGACACGGCGGGGTAGTTGACGCTGTTCTTGATGTTGCCGTCCCGCAGGTAGTCGTCCAGCTGCATGGCCGCCATGACGGCGCAGTTGTCCTCCGACTCCTCGGTGGAGGCTCCCAGGTGGGGGATCAGGATCGCGCCGGGGGTGCCGATCATCTCGGGCGTGGCGAAATCCGTCACATAGCGATGCACCTTGCCCGAGGCAAGTGCCGCCTTCATATCTGCCGCATTCACCAGCGAATCACGGGAGAGGTTGATCACCCGCACACCGTCCTTCATACTTGCAATGGCCGCGGCATTGATCATGCCCTTGGTATCGGCGGTAGCCGGCACATGGATGGTGATATAGTCAGCCTTCTCGTATATCTCCTCATAGGCGGCGGCGCGGTGGATGTGGTGATCCAGATTCCATGCGCCCTCCACGCTGAGGTAGGGGTCACAGCCGATGACCTCCATCCCCAAACGGACGGCGGCGTTGGCGACCATGCCGCCGATGGCACCCAGACCGATCACGCCCAGCACCTTGCCCTTCAGCTCACAGCCGGCAAAGCGGGACTTGCCCTTCTCCACCGTTTTGGCGGCGTTCGGGTCGTCGGCCAGTGTCTTGACCCACTCGACACCGTCCAGGATGTCACGGGAGGCCAGCAGGAGGGCGCAGAGGGTCAGCTCCTTGACCCCGTTGGCGTTGGCACCGGGAGTATTGAAGACCACGATGCCCTTCTCCGTGCAGGTGTCCAGCGGGATATTGTTCACCCCTGCGCCGGCGCGGGCGATGGCCAGCAGCTCCGGGTCAAAGGTCATGTCCAGCATATTCGCCGAGCGCACCATGATGCCCGCCGGGGAGGGGCAATCGGTGCTGACGCAGTAGTCCTGCGGGGACAGCTTATCCGTCCCGACCTTGGCGATCTTGTTCAACAGCAGTATGTTCTTCATGGGGCACACCTCCTTTACGCCTTGGGGTTGGCGGCGGCAAAGGACTTCATGAAGTCCACCAGTGCCTCCACGCCCTCATAGGGCATGGCATTATAGATGGAAGCTCGCATTCCGCCCACCGAGCGGTGACCCTTGAGGTTCTTGAGTCCGGCAGCGGCGGCCTCGGAGGCAAACTTCTTGTCCAGATCGGGGTTCCCGGTCACGAAGGTCACGTTCATCATGGAGCGGGACTCCGGCAGGACGGGAGCGATGTAGTAGTCCTGGCTGTCGAGGTAGCTGTAGAGCAGGGCGGCCTTCTTTTGGTTGCGCTTCTGCATCTCCTCCAGACCGCCGATGGACAGGAGCCAATCTGCGACCAGACCCAGCATATAAATGGTGTAGCAGGGCGGAGTGTTATACATGGAATCATTGTCGGCCATGGTCTTCCACTCCAGCATGGTGGGCATCTGCGGCTCGGCAAACTCCAGAAGATCCTCCCGCACGATGACCACCGTCACGCCGGCGGGTGCCATGTTCTTCTGTGCGCCGGCGTAGATCACGCCGAAGCGGGAGACATCCACCGGCTCCGAGAGGATGCAGGAGGACATATCCGCGACCAGCGGCACCTCGCCCGCATCAGGAATATAGGGGAACTTGGTGCCGTAGATGGTGTTGTTGAAGCACATATGCAGGTAGGCGGCATCGGGACGGATGTCGGCACTCGTCACGGTCGGCACATGGTCAAAGTTGCTGTCCTTGGTGGTCGCGGCACAGACGACATCGTAGCCCAGCTTCTGCGCTTCCTTGAAGGCCTTGCCGGAGAACTGCCCGGACACGAGGTAATCCGCCTTGCCGGTGCGGCGGATGAGGTTCTGCGGAACAGCGGCAAACTGGGTGGATGCGCCGCCCTGCAGGAAGAGCACCTTGTAATTGTCGGGAATATGCATCAAGCTGCGCAGGTCGGCCTGCGCCTTTGCAATGATCGCCTCATAGTCCGGAGATCGGTGACTCATCTCCATGACCGACATACCGGACGTGCCGTAGCAGACCAGCTCGGATGCGGCGCGCTCCAGCACGGGAAGGGGGAGCATCGAGGGGCCTGCCGAAAAATTGAATACTCTGTTCATATCAATTCAATACCTCCGTACAATTTCTCCACCCGGGCATAGCCGGAGCCGCCCGGGTGGTGCTTGGGGGTATTATACCGCATTTGAACGAAATTGTCAATAGGATTTGCAAAAAAAGTCTCTAAAACCGAAAAAATCCTTCTTTTTCTCAAAAACTTTGACGGCGTAAAGCAAGCGTGTTGCAAAATTCAGGCAGATCACGCCAGTGCCTCCCGCACGGTCGAGGCGACACGGGCGGCGGTCAACTCGATCCCTTCCTCGGTCAGATGGATGAGATCGTCCGAGCGGATGTAGCGCGGTATATCGGCGGCCACGGGGGTAAACAGGTCGTTGATGCGCAGCCCCAGCGGGGTCAGTGCCTCCACGGCGGCGGCGTTGTAGGCCTTGAGGCGGGCGAGATCATGCCCCCACATCTCGGGGCGGGTCGGGGTGGTGGTGGCGAAGATGATATGCGGGGTATAGGACAGCAGGATGCGCGCGATGCGGGTCAGGTTGTCGATGTAAGCGGGGAGCGGCGTGAAGGGACCGTCACCGAACAGGTCGCACATATCCCACAGGCCGTTGTTCCAGTGGATGACATCTGCCGTCTCCAGCATGGGCTTGTAGTCAAAGCAGGTACGCAGGGTGTAGGCGGTGAAGCGACCGTTGTCCTCGGATTGCCATACTGAGATGTCGGGAGAGAGCAGGGTCGGCACGCGGGTGCCGTAGCCCAGCAGGCGGATGGAGTCGCCCAGCAGGACAGCTTTTTTCATTGTAATTGAGTTCCTTTCATTATGGATAGAGAAGGCGGTATCTGTCCCGCCCATTATAGCACATTTCTGCGGTCATTGCAACATTTTTTGCAGAAAAGCCTTGAAGCCGTACTCATTCTGTGATATAATGAAAGAGAGATCCCTTGCGGACACACCGTCCCCCAAAAAACCGCAGAAAGGACACGCACATGAACAATTCCATCCATCAGCCCTCCGAGGAGACCGCCGCCCGCATCCGTATGCCGTCCGACATGGCCGATCTGCGCGCCGCCTTCATGGACGCGGAGGCCGAGGTCTCGCGGGTCATATACGGCAAGGAGACCGAGGTACGCCTCTTGATGACCGCTCTGCTCGCCGGCTCCCACGTGCTGATCGAGGATGTGCCCGGCACCGGCAAGACCACTCTGGCCGCCGCGCTGGCCGCCGTGACGGGGCTGTCCTACCGTCGGGCGCAGTTCACCCCGGACGTCATGGCCTCCGACATCACGGGTTTCCATATGTATAACCGCGAGAAGGAGCAGTTCGAGCTGCATGAGGGTCTGGTCATGTGCAACCTCCTGCTGGCCGACGAGATCAACCGCGCCTCCCCCCGCACCCAGTCGGCACTGCTGGAGGCCATGGAGGAGGGCAAGGTCACGGTGGACGGCGAGACCCTCCCCCTGCCCGACCCCTTCTTGGTCATCGCGACCCAGAACCCGACCGGGTATGTGGGCACCTATCCCCTGCCCGAGGCTCAACTGGATCGCTTTGCCCTCCGCCTGCACATGGGCTACCCCTCCGTTCGCGAGGAGATCCACATCATCCGTGCCCGCAAGAACGGCAACCCGCTGGACTCCCTGCGCAGACGGCTGTCGGTCGAGACCATCCGTCGGGCGCGGAGCATCATGGCGGATATCCACATAGATGATACCCTGTACGCCTACATCGTGGCTCTGGTGACCGCCACCCGCCATCATCCCGCCCTGTCGCTGGGGGCATCCCCCCGCGCCTCGGTCACGCTGGTGCGGCTGTCGCAGGCCTACGCCTTCCTCTGCGGGCGGGACTATGTCCTGCCGGAGGACATCGCCGCGCTGTTTCTGCCCGCCGTGGCACACCGACCGGTACTGCGGCAGGATGTACGCGGCGAGGAGTCGGTCGAGCATATCTTAGAGGACATCCTCAAGACCACCGAGGTACCCTACCGCGGCAGTCGCCGTCACGGGGACGAGTAAGTCGCCGCCCTGTCGACCATGAAAAGGCCAACCGAACAGAAAGCCCACCGCGCCTTTGCGCCGACGCGGCGGTTTTGGCTCTACCTCCTCCTCCTGGCGGTCGCGCTGTTCTTCACGCAGGCTCTGCGCTCCAAGGTGTCAGCTCTGCTCTTCTGGTTCCTCCTTCTCCTGCCTCTGCCCATGCTGTTGAGCCTGCCGATGGCTCGCCGAGGGCTGTGCGTGTCCGCCGAGCCGCTCACCCGAACCCTGCAGAAGGGCGACCCCTGCTCCTTTGCGCTGACCGTCCGCAACCGCACTATCCTGCCCTTCCCGTTCCTGGAGCTGCACATATCCCTCCCGCAGGAGAATGCCGTCCGTTGCCGGACGCAGGTATCCCCGCTCTCCCTGCCCCCGCGTGCCTCGGTCTGCCTGAAGGACACCGTGACCTTCCGCTATCGCGGGAGCTATCGGATCGCTGTTACCGAGCTGTACGCCTATGATCTGTTCAGGCTCTTCCGTGTGCGGGTACCCGTGACCGCCTCCTCTGCCGTGTCGATCCTGCCCCGCCTCCCTGTCCACGCCCCCCATCTTGCGGCGACTGTCGCCGATCGGGATCAGCAGGACGGCAGGAGCACGACGGCGATCGGCTATGCCGAGTTGGCCGACATACGTCCCTACCGTGTCGGCGACCCCCTGAACAGCATCCACTGGAAGCTCTCGGCCAAGGAGGGGGACTATGTCGTCAAGGAGCAACGGGCGGGCGACCGCGCCGAGGTGGTGCTCTTCCCGAATCTCTCCGCCCACTACCCCGCGACCCCGCCGCCCGACTGCCCCGAGGCACTGCGGCTGATCCATGCCGACGCCTACGAGGACATGAACGAGCTGACAGCGGACGGCGTGGTGGACATCACACTGTCCCGCGCGGCGGCCGAGCTGGCGGCGGGGCATATCGTGCATCTCTACTGGCAGGATGCCCGCTATCGGCATTCTCTCCGCTCCCTGCGGCTGACCAACGCTCAGGATCTGGAGCGGATGCGTACCACCTTCGGGACGGCACCCCTCCCCCCCGCCGATGACTCCTTTGCGGAGGCGGTAGCCACTGTCGGGGAAAACAGGCGCGCGGGTGACGGATCACATCGGGTCTATATCCTTCCCGCGCCCGAGGACGGGCAAGCCGTGGCGGGATATGCCGCACACCCGCAGGAGCCCTTCGAGGTGTTGCTGTACGAGCCGACCGAGCGGTTCGCCTCACGGATCGAGCGAGACAAGCTCCTGCGGGACTTCCGCCGCCGCATCGAGGCGGCGGGTGGACAGCTGACGATCTGTCGGTCATCCGACCTCCGCACCCTGCCCCGAGAAGGAGGTGACTCCCATGCCGTCTGACCGTCGCTCCCTTCTGCCGGATGCCGTGCCCCTGCCTGAATCGGCAAATGCACCCCACTCGACCCGCTACCGCGTTGGTGGGCTTCTCTGCCGCATGGCAGTCATCTGCGCCGCCGTGGCGGGCATGACCTCCTTCCTGTCGGATACCCTCCGACTGGGGATCCCCCACACCTACCTGATCCTGTGCGCGATCTTTGCCGTGTGCTGGGTCTCCCTGTTCTTCCTCGGGCGCAAGACAGCCCTGATCGGGGGCGGGGCAGCAGTGGTCGCGGTGGTGGTATGTGTATATCTTGCATGGGATCACATAGCCGACCTGCGCTTCCTCCCCCTTGCCCTGTGGAATGCCTGTCTCCTGCGATTCCGGCAGGACGGGTTCCTGACCTCCCTGTCGCCTGCGACATATGATGCAACACTCTCGGACGATCTGCTGGTCTGCATCGCCATGACCCTTGTGACCCTGCTGATCGCTTTCCTGTACACCGCCTGTCTCCTGCGACGGATCAATTTGGTTCCCGCCGCCGCCGTCAGCACCGTCCTTTTGGTGGTACTCCTGACCTTCAATCTCTACGCCGACGATGCCTCCAACATGGGAGCCGCTCTGATGATGGTCGCGCTGGCCGCCGTCCTGGTCATGGCGGCGAGCGACCGCTTCCTGCAGGGAGACCGCCAGGGGAAGGTGCGTGGCGAGGCCTCCTCCGGCTATACCGCCGTGGCGGCTCTGCTGATCTTTTCCCTGATCATGGCGGTGCCCGCCGCTTGCGTGGAGGGCAAATTCCCCGCCATTCAGCCGGTGGACAAATACCTCTCCGCCGCACGCGACTATATGACCGCCCTCCTGCAAGGGGATGACGATGCACTGGATGATGTCTCCCACCGCTTGAACGATGCCACCTCCCGCCCCCGTCCGACCGATGCCGAGCATCTGTCCTTTACCGGTCGACGCGTGATGTTCCTCCATGCCAATGAGAACATCAACTACTACCTGACCGGCTGGGTCGGGGTGGATTACCGCGACGGTGCTTGGCAACCCGCCGATGACGAGACCTTGAAGACCTATCGCGACCTGTTCGGAACCGATCAGTCCCCTGCCGAGACCCTGCGTACCTCCTTCTACTCCCACGAGATGCACCTGCGGCAGGACACCTACTATCCGGACAATCGCCACATCGGCTATGTCATCTCGCGGGTAGCGATACGCAAGCTGACAGGCACGGACGACATCTGCTACCTGCCGACGGTCTACTCTCCCGCCGAAGGACTCATGACCTTTGAACAGCCCCCCTTGTGGAGCAGCAGTGGGCTCGTCATTTGGCCGGAGAACCTCCTCTCCTTCATCAATTATTACGATGGCATACGGGTGGGGCGGGACTTCGGCGAGAAGGGGGCTTCCTATGCGGTCTACGCCTACGCCCCCATCATGACCGATCCGAATTGGGCTGTCAATCTTTCGGATGCATACAGCAACTGGATGACCGCCCAAAATCGCCCCGTGCTGTCCGACGTCTATGGGGATTTCGTCCACGATACCTACACCACCCCCGGTGGAAGTCCGCTTCTTGCCGAGCTGGCCGCATCCCTTTTTGACCCCGATCTGATCCGTGCCGAGCAGCATCCGCGCCTACGATTGATCCTGCAGGATGCCGTGACCCGCTCCCTGATCAACTATGTCATACAGGATATAGGCTGTCGCTACACCCTGACCCCCGATCTCTCCCGCGTAGACCCGTCGCTGGACGGGGTCGAGAACTTCCTGTTCAATACAAAGGAAGGCTACTGCGTGCAGTTCGCCTCCGCCGTAGCACTGCTCCTGCGCGAGTACGGTATCCCGACGCGGTATGTCGAGGGCTATATCGGCACCGACCTGGAACCCGCCGAGGACGGTAACGGCTACGAGGGATATGTGCGGGACTACCACGCACACGCCTGGGTCGAGGTATACTTCGACGGCATCGGGTGGATCCCCTATGAGACCACCCCCCCCTACTATGATGCCATGTACTCGGCTACCGGCTCTTCCGAGGTCTCCACCGACCCGGTGACCCCCGACACTGACCCCGCCACCGAGCCGCCCACCGCCCTCCCCGAGACAGATATACCGACAGAGCCGCCCACCGAGCCGGACAGCCTCCCCATCACGGAGTCCGAGACCGCCCCGGCGGCGGGAGCCATGTCCTCTGTCCATGTCCTGATCCCACTTGGGCTTCTGCTGCTTGCGGTCGCGGTCTGCCTGTATCTCCGCCGAGCGCGGAGGTTGGGAACGCGGCATCTGACAGGGGCAAGCTCGGTCATCACGGACGGTGTCCCTCCCGAGCGGCAACGCAAGACCGCCCGCGAGCTGAACCGAGCGATACGCGGTCTGCTGGCACGGTACGGGCTTGCCCCGAGGACGGGAGAGCTTCCCGCCGCCTACGCCGAACGCCTAAGTGCCCGCCTGACCCGCCATGACCTGTCCGAGGGCGATGAGCGAGTCCTGTCGAGCCTGCCCGCGCTGTTCGATGCCATGTCCGCCGAGGAGTTCGGCAACGGCATGACAGCCGAGGAGCTGTGCGGCGTGGCAGAGTTGTACATATTCCTTTATGGGGAGCGGAAGAGGTTCCTGTCCCCGCCTGGGCGGCTTTATCTGCGCCTCTTTACCCACGAACTATAGGCAGAGCCTATGATCCATTGACCCGAAAG
>CAYXBU010000033.1:0-22378 GCA_964463245.1 uncultured Clostridium sp.
CAAAAGTCAGGGGGAATTCGGGGGTGGGTTTTGGGAGGGTTGACGAGGAGGGGGGGTATGCGGGAACGGAAGGTCTCTTGGCGGGCGCGGATAGTCAAAAGGCGCCCATCCCAGCGCGAGGAGAACGCGGAGTATCAGAGACCCATACCGCGCAAAGGTTCTAAAGCCACGGCGGGGCGCTCCGCAGAGCGTCCCGCACACCATATATCTCTATCATTCTCGTATGGTCTGCGCCGAGTAGAAGTCCGAGTGACCAACGCTGGCACGCCGATAAAATTGTCAGGAAAGTTTTTGCGGGGTTTGGGGGGCTTTTTTCAAAAAGCCTCCCAACGCTCCTTCGCATCCCCTCGCCCCTCCTACTCCTCCTACTCCCTCTTCCTGCCTCCGCGCGGGAGGGTGATCAGCACATAGGCGCAGGTGCCTATGACGGCGCCGGTCACCACGATGCAGACCTTCAGGGCGGTCGAGTAGCGGCGGGTGGGTGCATTCGGTGTATCATTCGGCTCTGTCGCAGCGGCATCGGTCTCGAGAGCCGTCGCGGGGGGATATTCGGAGGAGGTGTCGGTTTCCGACTCGGTTTCGGTCTCGTCTCCGACACTCGTGTCGGTCTCACTGTCGGAGGGCACCTGCATACCCGGAAGTGGGGCAGTCTCGTCCCGTAGCTCGCCCGCGCTCAGTGCATACGCGACCTCCAGCGTATCTCCTGCCTGTCCCTGATACAGGTAGGCAAACCGATCGTTGGGCGCGGTGTCGCCCAGATCCATGAACTCCATGACATTCCCGCTCGTCGTGGAATTATCCGCCCACTTGAACAGGAAGGACTCCACGCTCCCCGACAGCCCCAGTGCCGCCTTGGAGACCCGCAGGGTCATGCGGTTACCGGACACGGTGTACAGTGCCTGCCCGACGGGGGTGCCGCTCCAGCCATTCGCCAGCGACTCGATCGAGACATAGTGCCCGTCCCGTGCGCGGTTCAGCACAAAGTCATAGCCCTCCCAGCCGGTCGATCTGTCTCCGTCGGTGTTCAGGAACAGATTCATCCAGTTGGAGCCGTCGTCCATCACGATGTCATGGACCGTGGTGACCGTGAAGTACAGGTAGTCGGCATCCTGCGAGACCTTGGCGGTATCAAAGTCATTGCGCCCCGTGTTGTTGACATAGACCGTATTGGTAAAGAAACCTTGGCTGTGCCGCAACTCGGTGTCCCCCACCGTGTCCCGATAGGCAGGGCCGACCTCATCCCAGACCGCGCTGTTGCCCAGCTCCACGGTGCCCTGCCCGGTCGCGGTGGTCACACCGTCCATGCCCTTGTACTTGCGGATCATGCCGATCATCTGATAGTAGTAGTTGTCACCAAAGCCGACCGTGTCGCCCTGGCGCAGGCGCATCGGCTCCGCGTCGCGGGAATACTCGGTGTTGAACAGATCCACCATCTGGAAGTTGCCGCCACGGGTACCCGCAAACTTGTCACGGGGGTTCCAGTTGTGGACAAGCCCCGCCGTCCATTCATTCCAGCCCGTGATCAGGATCATGTCGGGATCCAACCGCATCACGGCCTCAAACTGCGCCTCAAAGCCGGCTCCTGAACCGGAATCCAGCGAGAAGCCAAAGTCGTTATCCACATCCGGGAAGACCGTGTTCGCGTAGGAACGCCCCTTATTGGTCGTGGGGTGGTGACCCACGCAGAGAGCCAGCTGCTCAAACGCATCAAATTGATTCCGCCCAAGGCCGCCGTTGACCAGCTTGACCTCGCCGTCCACGATCTTGTACTCCTGCAACCAGTTCCATGTATTGGTCGCATCCTGCCATGCCCAGCAGTTACGCACCGTGAAGTGCTCGTCCAAGTACGCCCGTGTGCCATCGGAGCACTTGTCCCGATCCGCCAGGATCAGCGGCTTGCCTTCATATTGATAGAACAACTCGCCGTACTTCTCCCAGCCTGCCTCGGAATAGATATTGCCGCGCAGGGCATTCATATCCGCCTCGGTACTGCCGCCCGTAAACACGCATACCTGCGGGGTGTCGTGTCCCTCGCGGCGCACCTCCAGCCAGGTATCGAGCAGTGCGACCACGCCCTCCGGATAGGAGGCACCGTTGGTCATGTCCAGGTAGATGAAATCCACCCCTGCTGCCTCCAGCATATAGGCGTGCTTGCGGTAGACCCAGGTATCTACATTATTGTAGTAGCCGAAGTAGGGCTCAGCCCAGTAGTAGCCGCCCGCGTTGCTCTCGTCGGAGAGATACTCCTTCAAGCCGTCCAGACCCAGGTCTAAGTACTTCGCCGTGATGTCCCGCGGGGTCTCGCTGTCGTCGCCGCCCGTCCAGCAAAGGAAGTAGAACAGGCCGACCTGCTTATCGTCCCGCACGCTCCCGGTCGCATCGGCGGTCGGGGTGGTGCGGTCACGGTCGTCGGTCGCGACCCAAGAGGAGTAATCTATGGTATGGTCGCCTGAGAACTCAGTGGTGTCGGTGATCTCGGTATGGGTAAAACTCAGGTCGTCGATGCTGCCGCCCAGATCATCCGCCCACAGGGTAAAGTACCCCGCCGCATTGACACCGGTGGAGGCGATGCTCCCCTGCACCTTTCCGTCGGCATCCAGCACCGTCAGGCCGCCCGAAGCCGATGCGTAGAGGATTCGGCACAGGAGCGCATCCCCCCAATAGAGGGAAACGCTGTCCACCGCATCCTCGACCCGCAGTGTCGCCTCTCCGCTCGGTACCGTCAGCGGCAGGCTCACCGAGAAGTCAACGTCGGGAGCCGACACAGTCAGACCGTCCGTCCGCAGGGTGAACCAAAGGCCTGTCGCGGTCGGGTTGGCGGCCTTCTTTTCCAGACGGGTGCCCACCGACAGTGCGCCGCCCGTCAGATCCAGCGCAAAGGACAGCTCCCCGCCCCAGAGGCCGTAGTCATCCCCCAGAAAGATCGCCGAACCGAAGGCGAAGGTCTTGCCCGGCTTGCAGGACAGCTTGCCGTCAGCAAAGACCATGTTGGTACGCAGGCTGGCGGTGGACAGCTTCTCGTCCTTGGAGTAGGTCAGGATGTCGGTCTTGGTGAAATCATAGGTATAGGTCTCGGTCGCAGAGGAAAGCCACGGGTAGCGGCGGTCACTGTGCCCGACCGCATTTTCCTCCAGCGTGACCGCGTTCCCCGCGCTTGCGGGAAGCCACGCTACGGATGTGACCAGCAGGGCAAGCAGCAGGAGAGCCGCCGCCACACGCACCCGCAGAGTCCGTTTGTTATTCTTCTGTTTCATGCTCGGCACCACTCAATTCTTGCGCTTGTTGACAACAACGATGCCCGCCGTCACGCCGATCGCCACCAGCATGACCGCGATCAGAATGAAGATGGCCAGGCTGTCATCCGGCTCGGATGCGCCTACCGCGCTCCCCGTCTCCTCGGTCGTGTCGCTCGCGGCAGGAGCCTCGGTCTCAGTCAGAGTATCGGTCTCGGGAGACGTTTCGGGATCGGTAGATACCTCGGTCGGAGTCTCGGTCGGGGTCTCAACCGGAGCATCCGTGGGAGTCTCGGTCATGGGTTCGGTCTCGGTACCGGTCTCCTCGACGGAATCCTCTACCAGAATGCAGATGTCATCCATCCTCATGTTCGCCACACGGGTCGCCCACCCAATGGTGGACTCCTCCGCCGAAACGAACGTATTGTTGACCGCCCCCAGCTCGTTTCCTTCCGCATCCAGCACGGTGACTTTCTTGAGCAGTTTGACCGTGCGGTCGATGCCGTTCTGCGCCCAGCCACGACCGGTGTCCTCGCTAAAGGCAATGGAGCAGATCAGTTCCTCGTTGGCGAACACCGTGGCGATCATGCCGTCGTCCAGAATGCGAACCGCGATACCGTCGGCGTAGTTCGCTTCCTCCGGCAGATCAAAGGTGAAGCGGTGGTTGATCACCTTGTGTGTCTTGTTCTCATCATATGCCTTGACGGTAACCACCATGCGATTCTCATAGACCGCCAGCCAGATGCCGGACAGGCCGGTCGAGTTGGGATTCTCGGGATCACCGGCATCCCCCTCATAGTAAGCGGCGGTCGAGCACAGGGGGGCACGGAAGAACACTCCGGACTGGAAGCCGCCCTGCATCTCATAGGTGGTGAAGGACATCTCGTAAGCTCCCTTGATCGGCTCGCGGGTATATATCTGGGTAAAAACATGGCTCATGAGGTAGAGGTTTCCGGTATTCCCGTCCTCCTCGACCTTGACAAAGCCGTCACCGATGGCATTTGCTTCCACGTTGAAGTAATCGGAAAGCCGCGTGGCGGTGGCATTGACACCATTCTCGTAATCGTCAAAGTTCTCCTCAAAGGCGACCTTCATGCCCTCCTCGGCAGAGGCGGGCAGAACTGCCACGGTCGCGGGCAGGAGCAGCGCCGCACAGATACATACGGTCAGAATGCGGATCAAAAATGTTTTCATCAGAGGTGTTCCTTTCTCGTGTATCGTGATAAGACGAGTATACCATGCCGGTATGGAAAAGTCAATCGGCAGGTTGCCCAAAGGCTCCCTGCCGATTTTGTTTATTAAGCCCATCAGGTCTCTGCGCTCTCCTCGCGGGTCAGCTTCTTCATCCAATGGTAGCGGTTCACCTTGATACAGCCGGGGATGCACTTGAACACCTGATCCGCGTTGAGACAGCAGATGACCGCCACCGGCGACCACTTGAACACGAAAGCCGCCAGCAGGGACAAGGGGATCACGATGCCCCAGATGCTGATCAGGTCGTTCCAGAAGACGAACTTCGCATCCCCGCCGCCACGGATCAGCCCGATGATGGTGGGCATCTCGTAGGCGGTTCCGAACCCGGTAAAGCACAGGACAAGGATAAAGTCCGCCGCTAGCTTATGGGTCTCGGGGGTCATGTCGTAGAGCGACAGGATGGGGTAGCGGAGTACGAACAGGAGCAGGCTGGTGCACAGCCCGATCCCCACGAACATAAGCTGGAGGGTACGGGTGTAGGACTTGATCTTGTCCATCTGACCGCTCCCGATGGCGGTGCCGATCAGGATGGAGGCCGCCGATGCGGCTCCCACCGAGGCGACCTTGAGGGTCTGGTAGAGGGTGGAGGCCGCCGAGTTGGCGGCGATGGCACTGTCGGTCATGTGTCCCAGGATAGCGGTCTGGAGTGCGACCGCTACTCCGAACATCGCAGAGGTGAACAGCATGGGTCTGACCAGCTTGAGAAGATCTCTCACGAGCCTGCCATCCGGGCAGAAGAGATCACGGATGCGCCAGCCGAGCTTGCGGTCGATCTTGAGGGTGTAGATCACCACCACGGCCAGCTCCATCACCCGCGCCACGGTGGTAGCGATAGCGGCACCGGTCACCCCCAGCGCGGGACAGCCGAGGTGCCCCTCGATCAGCAGGTAGTTCAAGGAGATATTGGAGACGAGTGCCGCCAGGGACACCCAGAAGCCGATACGCACGGTCTCCACGCTCCGCAGCATGGCCAGAAATATCTGGGTCAGAGCGAAGATGAGGTAGGAGTACTTCATGATCCGCAGGTACTCCACGCCCTCGGCGCGGATGTCCGCATTCTTGGTGAATATGGTCAGAATGCCCTCCGGCGCGACACAGGCCGCCACGAACAGGATCAGCGAGAGCACCGCCCCGACCAAGAAGGCTCCCGGCAGGAAGCGGCGGATGGGCTCGGTCTGCTTCTTGCCCCAGTATTGGCTCCCCAGCACGACGATGCCGTCCCCCAGCCCCATCATGAGCTGTTGGAACACGAACTGTACCTGATTGACCGCACTGACCCCCGACATGGCAGTCTCGCTGTAGGCACCGATCATGACGTTATCCGCCAGGTTGACCCCCAGCGTGATGACGTTGTACAGCACCAACATCGACCATACCGAAAAGAAACGCTTATAAAAGGAGGGCTCCCGAACCAATGTATCGGTCTTCATGCGCTTACCGTCTGACCCTTTCCCCGCGCCGTAGCGCGGACATTCAAAAAGCGAACCGTTCCCGGTTCGCTGATTGAATACAATATTACTTGTACTTTCTCTTGCGGGCTGCCTCGGACTTCTTCTTCCGTTTCACGCTCGGCTTCTCATAGCACTCACGCTTGCGCAGCTCCACCAAGGTGCCCGAGCGGGCAACCTGACGCTTAAAGCGACGGATCGCGCTATCCAAAGGCTCGCCTTCCTTGACTCTAACCTCTGCCATTCCTGTTTTCCCTCCCCTCGCATCTGCCGGAGACGGTTCACTCGATTTACGAACGAACTCTATGCGCTATTATACCCTATTTTGGAGAAAATGTCAAGAGCAAAAAAAGAAAAATTTGAGATTCTGTCAAAGGTATATTTGAGTAAATCCGCTAAGAAAGCGGCAAAGGGGCACCGCCGTCATGCAAAACGGCGATTTCCCCTGCCGCTCGTCACTCACTCCGCCGCCGTCTCGTCCCAGACCAGCGTCCCGTTCTCCTCGCGGATGGCCAAGAAGCAGGGGCGGGTCTCGCGGTCGCCCTCGGGGGAGTTGGGGGAGTGGAAGGACAGGTACATCCGTCCGTCAAAGCCCGTGAAGATCATGCCGTGGCCGCCGTTGTAGGCCTCGCCCATGGACTGACAATACAGCCGTTTGACCTCCTGTGTCCACTCGCCGTCCAAGCGACCGTTGGAGCTGCGGGCAATGCCGACCGAGTAGCCGTCTGCCGCGAAGTTCGACCAGATCATGAGCAGCTCGCCCTCAGCGGTGGTGTACATCCAGCAACCGTCGGTCACGCCTCGGTTCGCCCAGAGAGCCTCGTCTGCGTTGAACAGCTCGATCGGCTCAGACACGAAGGTCGTCAGGTCATCCGACAGCCGTGCGGCGGCAAAGGAGCCGATGCCGTTCGGTCGGCAGGTCCACTCGTGGACAAAGACCATCCACGGCTGACCCTCCGAGTCAACATAGAAAGTGCCGTCGATGGAATCCCAGTCCCGCGGGGTGATGTGCCCGTCGGTGATCTGCACGAAGGGCTCCTCCGGGGAGTCCGCGCAGAAGATGGCACAGCCGCGATGACCGGTGGACTTGCTTAAGTAGGTAGTGAACATATAGTATGCATCGCCGTACTTGTGCACCTCGGGTGCCCAGTGGCTGCCACCGTCATCCGCCGCGTCGGCCACCGAGGCGACCGTCCCGACCAACTCCCATGCGCCACCCAGATCCCCGGAGGTGTTCTTATAGCACAGCCAGCCGGTGCCGTAGGCGTAGTAGACCCCATCCTCGGCCAGGATGCAGGGATCCCGCAGACCGATGATCTGCGAGGTGATCAGGGTATGCTCCCCCGCCGCACCGCGCACGTCCAGGTCGGTCGGCACCCGCACACCTTCGGGGCTGACGAAATGATCCACGAAATACTCCACCGCCAGATACTGGGAGCGCGGGGTGGTATAGGCGATGAGCACTCGCCCGACATCCTCCTCGACCGCATCCACGCGGATGGCGTACTCGCCCTCCTGCAGGGTAGCGACCAGATCGGCGGTCTCGGCGCGCTCGACCGAGCCGATCACGATGACCTTGTTCTTTACGAGCCTATCCCCCGCTACGACCCGCAGGTCGGTGCCGAGTGCCGCCTTGACGGCGCGGGACAGCAGACCCGCGTTCTCCTGCAGGGTCGCATCCGCGTCGGTCGCGTACACCACGCGGTAGGCAGAACGCTTCTCCCCCGGCTCTGCGATGACCAGTTCGACCGCTTCGGCTGTCGCGGTGGTCTCAGTCTCTGTCATGGTCTCCTTTTCGGTCTCCATATCCGTCTCCTTTTCGGTCGTGATCTCGGTGGCAGGCTCGGTGCTCGACTCCGGGATGCTCTCGGTCTCGGTAGTCCCGCCGCTCGGAACATTTTCCTTTGCGCAAGCGGTAGCCGCCACAAGGACGGCCGTCAGCAGAAGTGCCGCCGTCAAAATGCGTTGATACGCCTTCATAGATCGGGCTCCTTTCGGAAAGTCTTTATCGGATCGTTATCTTACCCGCTCACCCAGCGGGGTCTCGGGATCAAGAAAGATCACGCGGACAGTATCCTCACCGGAGGCCAGGATCATACCGTTGGATTCCACCCCGCACAGGGTCGCGGGGGCAAGGTTGGCGACCAAGATGATCTTCTTGCCGATCAGATCCTCCGGCTTATACCACTTGGCAATGCCGGACACCACCTGTCTCTGCTCGTAGCCGAGATCCACCTGAAGGCGGAGCAGCTTCTTGGCCTTCTTGATCGGCTCACAGGCGACCACGGCGGCGGTGCGAAGCTCCACCTTCATGAAGTCGTCAAAGCCGATCTGCGCCACCCCCTCGGGGGGTTCGGGTGCAGGCTGGGTAGCGGCCTGTGCGGCGGCGGCCTTGGCGGCCTGCTCGGCCTCCAGCTCGGCCAGCATGGCCTTCTCGTCCACGCGGGCAAACAGCACGCGGGATTCGGCCACCGTCACGCCGGGCTTCATGCCGCCGAAGGTGTGCCCGACCGTGTCGTAGCTCCGCGCATCGGTGGACAGACGATCCAATATCTCCTCGGCGGTCGTGGGAACGAAGGGCTTGAGCAGGACTGCCCCCTGCCGGATGACCTCCAAAAGGTTATACAGCACGGTACCCAGCCGCGCACGGCGGCTCTCGTCCTTGGCCAGCGACCACGGGGTGGTCTCGTCGATATACTTATTGGCGCGGCTGAGCAGGGTAAAGATGCAGTCGGTCGCATCCGCCACATGGAAGCTGTCCATGTTGGCGACTACGCCGTCATAAGCCGTGGCACAGGCGGCCACCAGCTCGGCATCCAGCGCGCGCTCGGCCTCGGTCTCGGCGGGCACGGGTTCGGCGACCACGCGATCGAAGTACTTCTTCTGCATATCCAGCGTGCGCTTGAAGAGATTGCCGAGGTTGTTGACCAGGTCGGTATTGAAGCGGGTGATGACCGACTCGTAGGTGATGGAGCCGTCCGAGCCGTAGGGCATCTCGGACAGGGCGTAGTAGCGCACACCGTCCACGGTGAACCGCTCGGCTAGCTCGTCGGCGTAGATGACATTGCCGCGGGACTTGGACATCTTGTCGGTGCCGAAATTGAACCACGGGTGGGCGAATATCTTCTTTGGCAGGGGCATATCCAGTGCCATCAAGAAGATCGGCCAGTAGATGGAGTGGAAGCGCAGGATGTCCTTGCCGATGATGTGCAGGTCGGCAGGCCAGCGGGACTTGAAGTCCTCGGTCTGCTCCTCGTAGCTCTTGTCGGGGTCGTAGCCGATGGCGGTGATATAGTTGACAAGGGCATCCAACCAGACATAGGTCACATGGCGGGGGTCAAAGGTCACGGGGATGCCCCAGGTAAAGGAGGTGCGGGACACGCAGAGATCCTGCAGGCCGGCCTTTAAGAAGTTGTTGACCATCTCCTTCTTGCGGCTCTCCGGCTCGATGAACTCCGGGTGGTCGTCCATGTAGGCCATGAGGCGGTCGGCGTACTTGCTCATACGGAAGAAGTAGGCCTCCTCGCTGGCGCGCTGGACGGGTCTGCCGCAGTCGGGGCACTTGCCCTCGGCGGCCTGGGTATCGGTGAAGAAGGACTCGCAGGGCTCGCAGTACCAGCCCTCATAGCGGGACTTGTAGATGTCACCCTGATCATAGAACCGCTTGAACAGCTTCTGCACGGTGGCAACGTGGTAGTCATCGGTGGTGCGGATGAAGTGGTCATAGGAGACCTCCATCTTATCCCACAACTCGCGGATCCCGCCGGCGGTCTTGTCCACGAAGGCCTGCGGGGTCACGCCGGCCGCCGCCGCCTTATTCTCGATCTTCTGCCCGTGCTCGTCGGTTCCGGTGCAGAGGAACACATCGTAGCCCATCTCCCGCTTGTAGCGGGCGTAGGCATCCGCCATGATGGCCTCGTAGGTGTTGCCGAAGTGCGGCTTGCCGGAGGCGTAGGCGATGGCGGTGGTCATGTAGTATTTTGGCTTTGTTCCGGTCATGGGTGTTTCCTCTCTTTTCTCGGTGATCTGAAGGATTTTTTCACAAGGGTCTTGCAAGCCCGCCGGGCTGATGCATCTCAGGTATACTCGTCAGCCGCCAGCCGCTCGATCAGCTCGGCGATGGTGCCCTCCTCAAACGGGCAGAGCACATACCGACAATACGGTCGGATCCGCTCGTCGGCATCCCCGGGGCAGGCGGCGATGTCCGCCGCGCGGAGCATGGGCAGGTCGTTCTCGTAATTGCCTGCGGATACCGTCACGGGGCGGTAGCCGTGCTCCCCCCGATACCATTCCGCCAAGCGGCGAAGGCCGTCTCCCTTGTCGCACCCGACGGTGTTGATCTCAAAGAAGCGGGGGTGGGAGGCGGTGTAGCTCAGCGCATCGCCGAAGGTCGCCTCCACCAGGGGGCGCACCCGCGCGACATCCTCGGCCTCGCCGCGCACCACGATCTTGTATAGGTGCAGTCCCTCCAGATGCCACTCATCGGGGGTGGCGAACACGGCTGTCCCGTTCTTGGCTGCTCCCGCCATATCCTTGAGGACAAAGGGGTTTTTGCACTCCGGGTCGGCTAAGAAGCCCTCGGCGGAGGAGACCCGCACCCCGACCGCGTGGTCATGCGCCCGTGCGTAGTCCCCGACGAACTGCATGACGGCTCGCGCCAGCTCGGTGTCGATGACCCGCTCGGACAGTACCTCTCCGCGAGAGAAATCATATAAGCACGCGCCGTTGGAAAGGATCGCGGGAGCATTGAACAGGCTCCCCGCCTCCGGAATGGCGCGAAGCATATCCCGATGGATGCGCCCCGTCGCGGCGGTGAAGCGTCCCCCCGCCGCCTTGAAGGTCTCCACGGCGCGGATATTGCGCTCCAGGAGCTTTCCGCCCGCGCCAAAGAAGGTGCCGTCCAGATCGGTGGCCAGCAAAACTCGTGAAAGGTCCATTTTGTATCTCCTGAATGGTCTTGATATTTGCTCACATATCGGCATCCCGCCGCAGAATGTCCAGCAGAGTTGAGAAGTCGGGTGGCAGGGGGCAGGTAAAGTGCATCCGAGCCCCCGTGCGGGGGTGGATCAGCTCCAGCTCCCCTGCGTGGAGGCACTGCCCGCGGATGAGGGCGACGTGCGCCTTGCCGAAGCGGGTGCCGTCCCCGCCGTAGAGGGGGTCACCCAGAAGCGGGTGTCCCAGCGCCGCCATGTGTACCCGTATCTGGTGGGTACGTCCGGTCTCCAGACGGCAGGAGAGGCGGGTAAAGGACTGTCCCCATCTCGCGCCCACCGCGAAATGCTCGACGGCGGTATAATGGGTCACGGCCGAGCGGATCGCGGGGTCGGTGCGGAAGGCCTCGGGCGGGTAGGCCGCCATCTTCTTGCGATCCGTTCGACTCCGCCCGATGGAGAAGGACACCTGTCCGCTCTCCTCGCGGAAGCCGCCCAGCGCAAGGGCGGTATACACACGGCTGACCGTGTGGGTCTTGAGCTGTTCGGTCAGGGCGCGGTGGGCGGCGTCGTTCTTGGCGACCACCAAAAGCCCGCTCGTGTCCTTATCGATGCGGTGCACGATGCCTGGGCGGACGACCCCGCCCACTCCGGAAAGGCTGTCCCCGCAGTGGTAAAGCAGGGCGTTGACCAATGTCCCGTCGGGGTTGCCGGGGGCGGGGTGCACCACCATACCCACGGGCTTATCCACAACCAGAATATCCTCGTCCTCGTACACCACCGACAGCGGAATATCCTCGGGGCGCACCTCGGACGGCTCCGGCTCGGGGATCTGCCAGCACAGGAGTTCCCCCGCCGCCGTGCGGGTCTTCTTGTCGGTCACGGGTATCTCCCGCCCGTCGGCTCGAATGAGGGAGACCATTCCCGCCTCGATCAGGCGGACGGCGGCGGCACGGCTCAGCCCCGACAGGAGCGGGAAGAGCTTGTCGATCCGCTCCCCCGCCGCCTCGGCGGGCACGGTCGCCGTCCCACGCTCGGTCTCCTCCCCGAGGAAAAGCTCCTCCGGGCACGGCTCCTCTGCGGGCAGGCCGTGCAAGATCGGGTCACTCATGGGCTGAGTCGGACGGCTCTTGCGGCGGCTCGGTCGGCTCTGCCGCTTCTGCCGCCTGCTTTTCCTTCTCAGCCTTCATCTCCTGCCGCATGGACAGGATGAGGTAGAGCATCAGCATCCCCGCCCCCACGCAGACGAAGGAGTCGGCTACGTTAAAGACGGCAAAGTTGATCAGGCGGAAGTCGATCATGTCCACGACATAGCCCAATGCCACGCGGTCGATCATGTTGCCGATCCCACCGCCGATGATGAAGGACAGCGACACGCAGAGCAGGCGGTTCTGCGGCTTTTTCCGGATCATCCAGACCGATATGCCTACGATCGCTATGCTGGAGGCCACCATGAAGACCCAGCGGTTGTCGGCCAGCATACCGAACGCCGCACCTCGGTTCTCCACATAGGTCAGGTGCAGGACATCCTCTATGATGGGGAACGTGCCGATCGGCTTTAGGTACAGCACCACCAGATATTTGGTAAGCTGATCCAGAAAGACCGCCACCGCCGCTATGCAAAACCAGATAAAGGTCATCATACATTATCCTTTTTTGAAACTTTTATGGGAATTCGGGGAACTTCTTTCAAGAAGCTCCCCGGCGCATCTCCCGTTTCCTTACTCGCCGATCACGCGGCGGCAACGCGGGCAGAGGTAGCCGTCGCCGACCTCGGTGCCATCCGTCACAAATGTCCAGCAACGGTCGCACTTGCGCCCCTCCGCCGGGCTGACCAGCACCGACACGCCGGTCTCGGCATCGGTGTAGGCACCCTCGGGTGCCTCTCCCTGCTCCACGGTCGCCTGCGAGGTCACGAAGATCAGATTCAGCTTGTCAGCGAAGGAATTAAGCAGGTCATACCGCTCGCGGTCGGTGGTATAGACCGTCACGCGGGCATCCAGTGCCTTACCGATCATCTTCTCGGCGCGCGCCAGCTCCAGAGCCTTCATCACACCGTCCCGCAGGGCAAACAGCTCGTCCCAGTGAGCCATCAGCTCCGGGAACTCGCATTCGGCGGACACCTCGGGCATGGCGTTGAGGAACACGCTCTCGCCGCGCTCGGAGGTCAGGTGGGGCATATGGTGCCAGATCTCCTCGCCGGTAAAGGCCAGGATGGGCGCGATCAGGCGGGTCAGGGCAGAGACCACGCGGTACATGGCGGTCTGCGCGCAACGCCGCTCGGTCGAGGTCTTGCCGTCGGTATAGAGTCTGTCCTTGGTGATGTCCACATAGAGCTTGGACAGCTCGTTGGTGCAGAAATTGTTGACGGCATGGGTCACGGTATGGAACTCGTAGCCGTCGTAGCCCGCGCGGCAGGTCTCGATCAGACGATTCAGGCGGGACAGGATCCACTTATCGATGTCGTGCAGCTCACTGACCGGCACGCTGTCGGTGTTCGGATCAAAGTCCCCGATGTTGGCCAGCAGGATACGGGCAGTGTTGCGGATCTTGCGGTAGGTCTCGGACAGCTGACGGAAGATGGCATCCGAGCAGCGCACATCCGCGTGATAATCACTGGAGGCTGCCCAGAGACGGACGATATCCGCGCCGTACTTCTTGACCACGTCGTTCGGGTCGATGCCGTTGCCCAGCGACTTGTGCATGGTGCGACCCTCGCCGTCCACGACCCAGCCGTGGGTCAGGACTTGGCGGTAGGGTGCTCCCTGCCCCTTGGCACCGACAGCCGTCAGCAGAGAGGACTGGAACCAGCCGCGATACTGGTCGCCGCCCTCCAAGTACATATCGGCAGGCCAGACCATGCCGTCCTTCTCGTGCGCCTCCAGCACACCGAAGTGGGTGGAGCCGGAGTCGAACCAGCCGTCCAGCGTGTTGGTCTCCTTCTCAAAGCTCTTGCCGCCGCAGTGCGGGCAGACAAAGCCCTCGGGCAACAGCTCGGCCGCCTCCCGCTCGAACCAGCAGTTCGACCCGTTCTGCCCGAACAGCTCGGACACACGGTCGATGGTCTCGGGCGTGCAAATGGGCTGACCGCAGTCCGCGCAGTAGAACACGGGAATGGGCAGACCCCAGTGCCGCTGACGGGAGATGCACCAGTCGGCGCGCTCCCGCACCATCTGGATCATGCGCTCCTCGCCCCATGCGGGCAGCCAGCTGACCTTATGGCAGGCCTCCACGGCCTCGTCCTTGAAGGCCTCGACCGAGCAGAACCACTGCGGGGTCGCGCGGAAGATGATGGGGCTCTTGCACCTCCAGCAGTGCGGGTACTCGTGTGCAATGTCTGCCGAGGCGAACAGTGCCCCCGACTCCTTCATGTCGGTCAGGATGGCGGCATTGGAATCGGCATAGTACATCCCCGCGTACTTCCCTGCCTCGGCGGTCTGCCGTCCGCGGTCGTCCACCGGCACCACGACCTCGATACCGTACCGCTTACAGGTCTGGAAGTCATCTGCGCCGAAGCCGGGCGCGGTATGGACACAGCCCGTACCGGAGTCCATGGTGACATAATCCGCCAGCAGGACGACGCTGTCCCGATCCAGGAACGGATGCGCGGTCTTGACGAATTCCAGCTCCCGCCCGGTGTAGGTCGCCAGGGTCTCGTAGCTCTCTACGCCGCCGACCTGCATGGTCTTCTCACACAGCGCCTCGGCGAGGATATAGTGACAGCCGTCTGCGGCTTTGACCAGCACATAGGTCTCGTCCGGGTTCAGCGCGATGGCCAGGTTTCCGGGGAGGGTCCAGGTCGTGGTCGTCCAGATGATGAAGTAGGTGTCGGCAAGGGGGGCGTACTTAGCGATGCGCCCGTCGATGTCATCCCGCACGCGGAACTTGACATAGATGGAGGTACAGGGGTCGGTCTGATACTCGATCTCGGCCTCGGCCAGTGCGGTCTCACACTTGGGGCACCAGTAGACCGGCTTCATGCCCTTGTAGATGGTTCCCTTCCCGTACATCTCGCCGAAGACCTTGATCTCCCGCGCCTCAAAGGAGGGAGCCATGGTCAGGTAGGGGTGCTCCCAGTCGCCGCTGACCCCCAGACGGACGAACTGCCCCATCTGGATGTCCACATACTTCTGCGCGAAGTCATGGCAGGCCGTGCGGAACTCCGGCACGCTCATGCGGCGGCGATCCAGCTTGTTCTTCTTGATGATGGCAGACTCGATGGGCATTCCGTGGTTATCCCAGCCCGGAATGTAGGGCACGCGGTAGCCCTCCATGACCTTGGACTTGTTAATGAAGTCCTTGAGCATCTTGTTCAACGCGGTCCCCATATGGATGTTCCCGTTGGAGAACGGAGGGCCGTCGTGCAACTCAAAGGTCGGCTTTCCCGCCGCGTTCTCCAACATCAGGCGGTACAGGCCGATCTTCTCCCAGTAGGCCAGGGTCTCCGGCTCTCTGGCCGGAAGGTTCGCCCGCATGGAAAACTCCGTCGTGGGCAGGTTTAAGGTGCTTGTGTAATCAGTCGCCATCGTCTTGAATGCTCCTTTTATATATCTATCGTTGATGAATGGTAGGGTTTTCGGATGTCGGCTCGGTTTCGGTGCCCTTCCGACAGAGGGCGCGGGGTAAAACCCCTGCATAAAGCAGGATCACAAATATTTCTCCGCCATCAGCCGCAGGCGGCCGCGGCGGTTCTCGCCGCCGAAGGGCAGGATGCGAAACTTCCCGTACCCGCGTACCGAGAGGACGGCAGGTGGCTCGACGAGTCGGTCACAATCCCGCACCGTCTCGTACTCCAACTCGCACAGCCCCTGACGGATGAGGGCTTGGGCAGGCTCGCGGGACAGGCCGCACAGGGCGGCGATCACACAATCCAGTCGCTCCGAGGCGACGGTATCCTGCACGGGACGCACTCGTCGCGGCGGGATGACGACCTCCTCGGGGCTCAGGCGGCGGAGCCGCACCGTGTCCGAGCCGACCTTTTCCAGATTTTCGGAAAGGAAGCAGCTCACCCGCTCGGTGCAGAACAGGAGGGCGCACTTCCCCTCCTCGTCGAGAAGAATGTCACCCAGCGTGTCCCGCTCCAGCCCCAGACCCAGCACGGCACCCATGTAATCCCGATGGGAGAGCGTCCTGTACCCGGAGCCATAAATCGAAAGCGCGGCGGTCATCTCCGCCGCTTGATCTGCCGGGTCATCCAGACCCGCCTCGCGCAAAAGCAGGGACGGGGACACACCACCGCCATCGGTCGGCTGTTCGGGCAGAAGCCCCTCGGTATAATCCGGGAGGATCATCGCCCGCACCCGCTCGGCCTCGGGGTAGCCGCCCCACAGTGCCGCCGTACCGGCGCGGAGCCGCGCCGACAGGTACTGACGGGCATACTTTGCCTCTCGTGGGGTCAGGAACGGAGTGGCGACCAGAAGTCCCTTCTCTGCCTGTCCGCACAGGTCATCCAGCCGCGCATACAGCGCCACGATCTCCTCGTCCGGTGCGCCGCGGCGCATATCTCGCCCACCCATCAGAGGAAGCCCTCCAGCAGTACCGTGACGAATCCTACCAGCACCACCGTCAGCAGGAAGGGCATATCCAAGGGGCCGCCCTGAAACCAGCCAAAGCGGGCACAGAGCCGCCGTATCGGCAGGATCAGCGGCTCTGTCACCAACGCCAGAAAGGTCATGACGACGTTCTCCCCCTCCTGCATGAACCAGGACAGGATCGCACGCAGGAAGAGGGCGACCGACACGAACTCAAAGAACAGCACGAGAAATCTCGTACAGACATAGATCACGTCATCCACGCCGTGCTCGTCCTCCCTGCCGATCGCCCGAGGTAGGCTTACAGCTCGTCATCCTCGATCTCGGTGTCATCCGACTCGTCGTCGGGAAGCTCCTCGTCGATCTCCTCGTCATCCTTCATGCCGGCCTGCAGTTCTTCGATGTCCAACTCGACATCCTCGCGGCTCAGGACGATCATGGTGGAGTCATCCAGACGGTACATATCCGCCTCCAGAGCCTGTCCCACGCCGGACATGAAGTCCAAGAGGCGCATCATGGCCGAGTTCTCCAGCTTGCGAACATCCACGACCACCACATTGCCCTCCTTCAGGGCAGCCACCAGCTCCTCGCGGCACTCCATATAGGTACTCGGCAGGAAGCACTGCACGGTCGGCTCCTTCTTGGGCGCATACCGTGCGGCTCTTCTGCCGCCCTCTTCCGACCATCGACGGCCACCACGGGGCTCGTAGTACTCGGCATTGCTGTCGTATGCATCATTCATGTCATCACGATCATCGTACCGGTCGCCGTAGCGATCCTCACTGCGGCGAGTCATGCGGTCGTCGGTATAGCGACGCTCGGTGCGGCGGGGCTCGCCGTAGTAGTCGCGATCCTCCTCGGCGGGACGACGGCGCGACTCACCCCGAGACGGCTCATAGTACCCGTCATCCTCGTCGACAGCACGGCGGCGGTCACCCCTGCGGCGGTCGCGGGGATCGTAATCATCATCGGAGTAGGCGTCGCCGTAATCCTCGTCCCTGTCCTCGATGTCCTCTCGTTCGCCCAAATTCTTGAAAAAGTTTTTGACAGACATAGCAATTTCCTTTCCTGTATGTTGTGTTCTTTAATAATGTTTCTCGTTTATATTCGGCGGGATAGCCTCCCGTGCGAACAATGCTCGTCCGACCCGCACCTGAGTCGCCCCCTCGGCGGCGGCGTACAGGTAGCTCTCGGACATCCCCATGGACAGCACCATCGGGGTATCGGTCGACCCGACTCCCGCCCACAGCTCTTGTGCCAGACGGCGGGTCTCGCCGAACATACGGCGGTAGGAGGTCTCGTCTCCGCGGGCGGCCATGGTCATGAAGCCGCGTAGGCGCAGGTGCTCAAAGCTCCTCAGCTCGCGGACGAAGGACGCTGCCTCTTCCGGAAGGACGCCGCCCTTGTTCAGCTCCCGCCCGCTGTTGATCTCCACCAGCACGTCGGTCACGCGGTCATGCCGCTCGGCCTGCCGCTCCAGCTCCATGGCAAGGTTTAAGGAGTCCAGCGACTCGACCATATCCACTTTATCTATGATGTATTTGACTTTATTGGTCTGCAGGCTGCCGATGAAATGCAGGGTGGTTCCGTCCTTGTCCAGCCTGTC
The DNA here is from genome assembly GCA_964463245.1 of uncultured Clostridium sp. Taxonomy (GTDB): domain Bacteria; phylum Bacillota; class Clostridia; order Oscillospirales; family CAG-272; genus CAMEON01. Next base: position 18,004 of record CAYXBU010000033.1, read on the forward strand.
GTACCGCTCTCTCAGCTGCTGTACCCGATTCTCCCCCAGATGGGTGACCCCCAGGTGACGCAGGTGGTTGATCTCCCCCACATCGGCACTCTTGATCGCCGCCAGCAGGGTGATCTCCGCAGGGTCTCGCCCGACGGCGCGGCATACCTCCGCGATCCGCCACCGCACCCGCTCCAGGTTGCGGTCGATATATCCGTAGTCGGTCGGCAGAAACGCCGTATCCGTCATACAATCACCTCCGAGGCCGCATGGCCCATCGATCGGGGGGATCAGGAAATGACCTTCCCCTCATACAGATTTCGTCCGCCGGTGATCACGCGGTCGTTCAGATTTAAGAAAGACCAGCCGTCCGCCTTGATGCCCGCGACCCACGCAGGATCGGTCTCTGGATCCTCCAGCACCGCCTGTACCTCATCCACCGTGCGGAGGATGACATACCCGTCCCGCTCGGCGCGTACCGCCACGCGGCGGAAGACCACGCGGTTGCCCGACAGGACATACACACCGGTCACCGGCTCCCCCGTCGCGGGAGATTCCAGATTGACCAATGCCGAGGTCGGAACGCGATAGCCCGATACCGTCTCCAGCACCGCCTCGACCGTCAGGCTCCGTACCGTCAGCAGAAGCTCCGGGGCATCCTGTGTGGAAAAGACCACCAGAGCCTCGTCCCCGACCGCCTCGTTGCGAACGCAGGTCAAGGTCAGCTTGCTCCCTGCGGCGTCTCCGCACAGGGCGCGGTAGCGAGTCCCGACCGCAAAGCGGGAGGCATCCTCGGCAGGCAGGCAGGTCGCGGCATAGGTCAGGGAGCTGTAGACCAGCTTCCCGGCGGCCGCCGCCCCGAGGTCATCATCCCGCACGCCATCGGCGTAGGCCGTCAGGGCGCGGAAGTCCTCCATGGTCATGGTGTTGACCCGAGAGGATGCGAAGTAGGCCTCCAGTCCGTCCGAGTCATAGAAGAACCACCCGGCGCGCTCGGCGGTCAGACTGCCGACCTGCGGCAGACCCGCGACCAGAGCCGCCTGCTCCCCGCGGAGACTGTCGGCACTCACGGTCATGTCGGTACCGCCCAGTGCCGCGTAGTAAGCATTCAATGCAGCCAGCAGCTCCTCCTCCGCAAGGGAAGCAGCCTCCGGTCGCCCTGCGGCAGAGGCCGCCAGAGCCACGCGGTATTGCGCCTCGGCCGTGGCCAGCGCATCGGTCGCGCCCGTGAGGCCGTCGAAGCGATCCGACTCCAGCTTCTGCAAGCGATCCCCGTAGCGATCCAGCTGATCCTGCAGGGTATCGGCATCGGTTGCAACGTATATACTGCCCAGTGTCTTGCCCGTCGGGACTTTCTCCCCATCGCGGACAGCGTAGAGGAACAGGTTCCCGTTCTGCGGGCTCACCGCCGCCTCGTCCCGAAACAGGTAGAGGGTAAGGTCGGCGTACACCGTGTCGGTGATCTCCTGCGTGCGCAGGGTGTTCAGCCCGGTCGTCAGGTGGCGGGCACATTGATACACGGCAAAGCTGATCAGCCCCAGCATCAAGCAAACGAACCCGACATTCAGAAGAGCGCGGGTGGGCTTTCGGTGTCGGCGGGAGTCCCGCGAGCCGTGCCCCCGACTCTCCGACGGGTGTCTCCCGTCATCGGGGATGGGTGCCGGAACATAGGATGGTTTCTGACTCATGTTGCCCCCTTCCGGCTCGGTCGCCGTGGCAGAGGGTACAGATACCCCTTGTTTGCCACTCCCCTATAGTATAGCACATTTTCTCGTTCAGGAAAAGAGATTTTCCACATTGTTTACAATATCTTCAAAATTTCGCGGTCTTTCCCCATCGTCCGCCTCGACCCAAGTGACATAGGGGCGCGCCGAGAACCAAGTCAGCTGACGCTTGGCGTAATGCCGTGTCGCCAGCTTGAGGGTCTCGACAGCCTGCTCCCGCGTAGCGTGGCCGTCCAGCCATGGGAACAACTCCTTGTAGCCGATGGCCTGCGCCGCCGTCTTGCAGACATCAAAGACCCCCGCCTCTCGCAGACGGCGGGTCTCCTCCGGCAGACCTGCCGCCATCATCTGCTCCACCCGACGGTCGATGCGGTGGTAGAGCAGCTGTCGATTGCCGTAATGCAGACCCACGACCAGTGCCCGATAGGGGCACTCGACCTCCCGCGAGGCACGATCCAGCTCGCTCTTGCGCTTGCCGGTGGTCTCGTATATCTCCAGCGCACGGATGACCCGCTTGACATTATTGGGGTGGATGGCGGCGGCACTCTCAGGATCTACCTCGGCCAGACGGCGATGCAGAGCCGCGTTGCCCTCGGCGGCGGCAAAGGCCGCCAGCTGCTCCCGCAGGGCGGGGTCGGTCTCGGTCTCCTCGAAGGAACCGCCGCGCAGGAAGGCATCCAAGTACAGCCCCGTCCCGCCGCAGAGGATGGGCAGCTTGCCCCGCGCCAGAATATCCTCGACCGCCGCACGGGCATCCCGCACATAGTCGGCGCAGGAGTAGCCGCGCGGATCGGTCGGGTCGGCGATGTCGATGAGCCAATGCGGAATGCCCGCCTGCTCGGTCTTGTCCGGCTTGGCAGTGCCGATATCCATGCCGCGGTAGAGCTGCATGGAGTCGCAGGAGACGATCTCCCCGCCGTGCCGCCGTGCCAGCTCGATGGCCAGTGCAGTCTTCCCGCCGGCGGTACAGCCCACGACCGCAAGCAGGAAGGGCTTTTCCCGCTCGGGGAGGGTGGTCACAGGTCGATCTCCTGCACACCGTTCATGAGGACATAGTTCTCTTTGACCCCCAGCTCTTCCATCCAGCCGCGCACGACGATGGTCTGGAAGATGTGGGTGTTGTAGCCCTTACCCGCATCGTTCTCCCAGAGCCAGCGGGGGGCGCACCAAATACAGCCGGTGGGGGCAATGGCCTCGTAGACCTCGCGGGTCACGCCGTTCTGTCCGTGGTGTGCCATCTGGACATAGTCGGCCTTGAGCTTGTCGGTTCCGGCATACATGGTCAGGAGCTTATTGCCCTCCTCGATGCCGGCATCCCCTAAGAACAGGGTCTTCTTCCCGCCCAAGGTCAGCATCAGAACGCAGGAAGCGTTGTTGTAGACATTGTGATTGAGGGCGCGGTTGAACTCCGGGCTGGGGGAGCAGAGGCACTCCACCCGCGCACCGCCGAACTCGTACACGTCCCCCGCCCAGAGGATGACCGACTTGGTCGGGAAACTCGGCAGGAGGCGGCAGAACTCCTCGGGGCTGTGCTCGTTGGGGTCGCCCGCGTGCAGGTACTGGAGCGAGGGGAAGTTGTAGTACAGGCCGTCCACCTGCACCTCGTCGCGGTGGTGCTCCATGATCTCATTGAGGCAGGTCAGGTGATCCTTGTGCGGGTGGCTGATGAACCATGCATCCACATGAGGCACCTCCTCCTCGGTGATCTTGCGGAGCCAGGTCAGCATATTCTCGGCATCCTGTGCAAAGCCGCCGTCCATGACCAGCAGACGGCCGTCCTCGGTGGTGATGATGAAGCTGTTCATCTGGATGTCGGTCACGCTGTTCAGCATGATGATGCGGTTCTTCTGATAGGTGGGGTTCATGGCTTTTCTCCTTGTGTGATATGTGATTTTTATTTATTTACTGTTCCCGTAACGGCAAAGCGTGATCAGCAACCTTCTCCGTACTCTCTTTTCATCGCGGCGACCGAGACCACCCACTGCTTGCCAAACTTGCAAACATCCACGCCGTTTACCAGCTTACCATAGGCAATCGCCTTGCGCAGAGTGCTTTCGTTGAGTCCCCAAAGCTCAGTCGCATCACTGAACGCCATGAGCCCATCAAACGGGGTGTCCACTCGGGTACCGTTTTCCCAGAGTTCATCGCAGGAAAGGTCAAGATCGTCATCCCATACGATCCCGTACCCGCCAACATCAACCGCTACAGCGGAGAATTTACAGGCATCTCCCGCAAGCTCGGCAAAAGCCGGCAATCTTTCATACAGTGGCTTGACATCGTATATCTTGGTCACACCCTCCGAGAACTGCACGCTCAACCTGCCGCCGGGCAGGGCAAATACATTTTTTATCTTGTGAAACATAACATTTCTCCCTTCATCCAAGGGGCGGGATCTTCTTAAACTCCTGCGTTTCCCAAATTTCCATCAGGGCATCTCGGTGCATGGCGATCCATTCCCGCACCATATCCATTGCCTTACCCGGGAGATATCTTTCCAGCACTTTTCCTGTCACAAACTCAATAGCAGCAACATCTTCGTTGTAGATAGCATGAATATGTGGCGGATTTTTGTTCGTTTTGCAGAAACTACATCCTGATGACGATCCCGTAAAATCTTGGGCACCACCGCACAATTCTTTTTGCTCAATTGCGCAGTCAGAAAATTCGTCAGA
>CAYXBU010000034.1:0-22045 GCA_964463245.1 uncultured Clostridium sp.
CGAAATAATCTGTACCGAATATGCACCACCTCATTCAATCAGCGTTTCCTTAATTGTGCATCCGCGTGCCCACGGGCTGGCCCATGACGACACGGTAGATGTTCTCGGGGTCGGCCAGCGCGAAGCCGTAGGCCTCGATATCGTTCTCCTGACAGAAGGAGACCGCCGTCATGTCAAAGGCACGCAGACCCTTCTCTAAGATCTCGGCGTAGGTGATGTCGAAGATCGGCTTGGCATCGGCATCCTTGCGGGGGTCGGCAGTGTAGAGGTAGTCGATGTTCTTGGCCATCAGGATGGCATCTGCCCCGATCTCGGCGGCGCGGAGAACGGCGGCGGTATCGGTGGAGAAGTAGGGCACGCCCATGCCGCACCCGAAGATCACGATCTTGCCCTCCGAGAGCAGCCGATCGGCGGTGCGGGAATTGTAGTGATCAGCGAAGGCATCCATCTCGACAGCCGTCATGACGACGGTATCCAGACCTGCCCGCTTGAAGCTGTCCTGCAGAGCCAGGGCATTGATGGCGGTCGCCAGCATACCCATATGGTCGGCACGGCAACGCTCCATCTGCGCTGCGCCCTGCTTGCCGCGCCAGATGTTGCCTGCTCCCACGATGACGCCGATCTCCACGCCGGCCTCGCGGCAGGTCTTCAGCACGGCGGCCACCTTGTCGATAAAGGAAAAATCCAGAATACCGTCTTCACGGTGTGCGGGTGCCAGAGCCTCACCCGAGAGCTTTAAGAGGATGCGCTTGTATATGGGATGATCCATTGGAGTATGCCTCGCCTTCTATTGGATTCTGTTCTATATCGTATTGTACTACATTTTGGCGCAAATGTAAAGGCTTTTCTTGCTTTTTTTACGAGTTTCTTACCCTTACATCCGCGGGAGTCACTCCGCGACCACCACGGTCACGTCAAACTCATGTCCGCCGCAGACCAGCGTGACCGCGCCGATCCCCTTCCGACCCGTCGGCAGGACGTGTCCGTCCTCGTCCACCACGAACAGCTCGGGACTGCGGTTGATGTAGTACACCCCGTCGCACTTCCCTGCCAGCTCGAACCAAGAGCCGTCGGCGTAGGTACACAGACCCCGCAACTGCTTCTTTTCGTGGTGCAGGAGGCTGATTCGATACTCCCGGATCAGCGGCTCAAAGAACACCGGCTTCTTCTCGGGGTAGGGCTGCATGGGCACAACGGCAGGCGGGTCGGTATCATACACATACACCGGGAACTCACAGCGAAGTCCCTCCCAGGTAGCTGTTACATAGGTACGCCCGGGCGAGCGCGCCGTGATTCGCCCCGCACGAATGGAGACGATCTCCTTGTTGTACCTTGAGAATTTGACCCCCGAGGTGACAGATCTTTCCTCGTAGCAGATGTTGATGGAGCACAGCGGGAGGGCGCGGGTCTCCCCCGCCCTCATGCGCAGGAAATGCGGCCGTTCCAGATAGAGCGCCGTCGGGGTGTAGCTCTCGGGGTCATCCCACTTCTCCACCTCGTGGTGGACATTGGGCAACTCTCGCTCCGAGTAGAAGTCCTCGTCCATCAGTTCGAAGTCGTACTCGTGCATCCGCGTGCCCCACAGCCCCCACATATTCCCGTAGGCGTAAGCCAGGAGGAGGGTGTCCCCCTTGCGGATGTGGTGCTGTTCGTCCCCCGAGATACCGCAGTTGTGGAGCATCCAGCCGGTATGCTGACGATACTCCCCCACCCGCCGGTAGATCAGACCGTCCTCCGACTCGTACACGGCCAACATACTATCCTCGCTAAACCGATAGTCGGTGGACAGAGCGATGAACTTGCCCAGATCCTCGCAGTAGACCATATCGTAGGAGTCGTTGGACTCGCGCGGACGGGTCACGGCGACCCCGCGCGGCTCCAGCGTGGCAGGCCAGTCCTCTCGGGTCAGGTCAGCCGTAGCCACCCGTGTCTCGTGCACAGGCTTGCCGTTCAAGTCCTCGGATATCCAGGTGTAGTAGGCATACAGGACATCGTCCTTGACCACGAAGGAGAACTCTCCCGCGCCCCAGTTGTGCCAGTCCTCGTCATAGTAGATGACAGGGGCGGGCTTGCCCAGCCAATTCTCCCCACCCGGGCCGACCTCGCCCCAGCCCTTCCCGCACCAACGCTCAAAGGGGCCTGTCGGGGAGGTGGAACGGGCGATATAGCCGTTGTTGCAGATACCGCCACCGTTGGCAAAGATGGTGGAGGTGTAGCCTATGTAATAGTACTTGCCGTACTTGAACACAGCAGGGTCGCAGACCGAGAACCAGTCCATGGAATCCGGCACGGGGGACATGACCACCCGCTCCTCGCTCCAGGTCTTGCCGCCGTCCTCCGAGCGGCGATAGGTGAACCAGTCGGCCTCGTACCCATCCCCCGGGGTGGCGAACCACGCCTCGCAGACACCTCCGTGTACCATGATGCTGGGGCCGTAGCGGTAGCCCCAGTTCTGACTCTTGCGAGGAACATATATATCCTGCCCGTCGTCCTTGAGGATCAGTTTGAAATGCTTATCCATGATCGTCTTTCCTTTCTCTTCGGTTATTTGATTTTGATTATTTGATATATGATCATAGCTGTCGCCGCAGCTTTTCCAGCGCGGCCTTCTCCAGTCTTGACACCTGTGCCTGCGAGATACCGATCTCGGAGGCGATCTCCATCTGGGTCTTGTCCTGATAAAAGCGTAGGCGAATGATGGTCTGCTCGCGCGGTCCCAGGGTCGAGACCGCCTCGCGCAGGGCGATATTCTCCAGCCAGGACTCGTCACTGGCATCCCGCGAGGTATCGCTCAGCTGGTCGATGACGTAGAGGGAATCGCCGTTCTCGCTGTAGACCGGCTCATAGAGCGACAGCGGCTCCACGATGGCCTCCATGGCCGCCGCCACCTGCTCGCGCGGGGTCTCCAGACGGGCGGCGATCTCCTCCACCGACGGCTCGCGTTGCAGCTCTGCCGTCATGGTCTCCCGCATACTCAGGGCGCGGTAGGCGAGATCCCGCGTGGAGCGACTGATCCGCACGACGGCGCTGTCCCGCAGGAACCGCCGCACCTCCCCCAAGATCATGGGGACGGCGTAGGTGGAGAACATGACCTCACGGGCAGGGTCGAAATGATCCACTGCCTTGATCAAGCCGATGCACCCGACCTGAAACAGATCGTCCATGACCCAGCCGCTGTCCCGTCGGGCGGTAAAGCGTTGGATGATGGACAGCACCAGCCGCAAATTGCCCACTATCATCTCCTGCCGCGCACGGCGGCGGGAATCCGCGTCCAGTGTCCTGTCATGCATTCGGAGAAGCAAAGCTCGCTTCTCCTCCTCGGAGAGAACCTTCAAGCGCGCCGTATTGACGCCGCATATCACGACCTTACTGCGATACATCTCAACTTCCCTTCCGTTGTTTCGGTACAGGAAGTATGAGCCGATGCAGGAAAGCTTATGCGCCGGGCGAGTCGGAAGGCTCTCTCAATTATTGGCTATGAAGACTCTTTACTCGCCCAGTGCCGCGCCGTCGCAGATGAGGGTCACGTCGGGGTGGAGGTTGAGGAAGGAGGCGGGGCACGCGGTGGTCAGACCGCCTGCCAGCATGGCCGCGACCGCCTCCTGCTTGGCGGCTCCGTTGGCCAGGATCAATATCTTCTTGGCGCGCAGGATGCTGCCGATGCCCATGGTCAGGGCGCGGATCGGCACCTCGGACTCGGAGGCAAAGAAGCGCGCATTCGCACGGATGGTGGACTCGGTCAGCCCGGTCACATGGGTCTCGGTCGCCAGCGTGTCGGCCGGCTCGTTGAAGCCGATGTGGCCGTTCTGTCCGATACCCAGCAGCTGGACATCCGCCTGTCCGACGGCGGTCAGGGTCTCCTCATAGCGGCGGCAGGCCTCCTCCGGGTCGGCGGCGTTGCCGTCGGGCACATGGGTGTGCGCCTTGTCCAGATCCACATGGTCGAACAGATTGTGGTTCATGAAGTAGCGATAGCTCTGGTCATTGTCAGGGGAAATGGGATAATACTCGTCCAGATTGACAGTGGTCACATGGGAGAAGCTCAGCTCCCCCGCCTCATACATCCGGATCAGCTCCCGATAGGTGCCGACCGGGGTAGAGCCGGTCGCCAGACCCAGTACGGCGTTCGGGCGTTGCTTTACGATATCCGCCAGGATGGTGGCCGCCGCGCGGGACATTTCCTCGTAATCTTTGCACTTAATGACTTGAATGGACATGATATGCTCCTCTCGTTTCGTTTACAGATGATCACCACGCGTCGCTGCCATCCTCGGGAATGACCTCCTTGACCGCCGCGATGGCGCACTCGATCATGGCGTCGTCCGGCTCAAAGACCGTGATATGCTGGAGAGCCACACCGGGTGCGGCGATGATGCGGGTCAGCAGGTTGTCATGCCGTCCGCAGAACTTGATCAGCTCGTAGCCGAGGCCGCAGATGACCGGGATCAGAAGGATCTTCACGGCGGAGTACAGCAGGGTGTTGATGGTGCTGTTGCCCGCGTAAAGAACAGGCGGGATAAAGAAGCCCACCAGAATGCTGACCAACAGCATCAGGATGAGGAAGGAGGTGCCGCACCGAGGGTGGAAACGGCGCATCTTACGCACGTTCTCCACCGTCAGGGGGAGTCCTGCCTCGTAGCAGAAGATGGTCTTGTGCTCGGCACCGTGATACCGGAAGGTACGGCGGATGTCCTTCATCAGGGAGACCGCCGCCATGTAGCCCACCAGCAGGATGATCTTGAGGATGCCCGTGAAGATGGACTTCAAGTAGCGGTTATCGGCCTCGATCCAGCCGACATGACGAGCCAGCAGGTCGTAGAGGAAGGTCGGCAACCAGACGAACAGTCCGACCGCCAGCACCAGTGCCAGCACCACGCTGACCACCGTGACCCCGACCATCAGCGGGGAGGTCTTTTTCTCCTCGGGGGCGGGGGCCGTTTCGGGGGTCGGCTCGGGCTCCGCGACCGTCTCGGTCACCTCGACAGACTCAACCTCGGTCTCCGCGACCGTCCCGGTCTCGGCCTCGGCAGGCAAACCGTCCTTTTTGGCGGCTTTGGCGGCCTTGCGCTGCTCCTTTTCGCGGCGCATCTCCTCCTCGGCCTCCTCAAGGCCGGAGATCTCGGCCGAGCGCATCAGGCACTTGTAGCCGAAGATCATGCTGTCCACAAAGTTGAACACTCCGCGGATGATCGGCACCCGCCACGGCCACGGGCGTTTGCCCGACGAGGTCGGGAACTTCTCCAGCACGATCTCGCCCTGCGGATTGCGTACCGCCATGGCTGTCATGCGCGGACCGCGCATCATGATGCCCTCCATCAACGCCTGTCCGCCGATGGAGGTCTTCTTCATCGGGCAAGCGGCAGTTTTATCTTGTTTGCTCATGCGATTCCTTTCCGAACTGCGCGGCTGAAGGGTGCTCGCCCCTTCTCCGACAGTATACACACAGAGGTATTTTACCATACATTTATGAACGGCGCGTGAATGGTGGGTAATAAGTGCGGAAACACGCACGGGTTTTCGCGGCGGAGAGACGACACTGACCCCCGAGCTGATGACTCAGCTCGGGGGTCTTCCTGCCTTATATATCGTATTTCGCCAATATCTCGCTGGGGGTCTTCCTCAGCAGGAGCATGGCAGGCAGGAGCCCGAAGAGCAGGCAGGCCGCCATGATGACCGTCAGCAGTCCTGCCGCCAGCCAGAACGGGAAGTACAAGACCTGCTCAAAGATCGCGCCACCCGAGAGGTAGTTCGCCACCAGCCCCGCCAAGAGGAATCCGACGCACACGGTCAGCAGGGTCAGGAGCAGGGTCTCGATGAAGAAGCGGTACAGGAGGTTCTTCTTGGACACGCCGATCGCCCGCAGGATGCCCACCTCACGCACGCGGCTCATGAAGGAGGAGCGCATGATGAAGAACACGCACAGGCACATGAAGGCCAGGAGGACGGCCAGCGTGATCCCGGCGGTGATGAAGCTGTCCAGCGCATCCCCGGCCGTCTCCTCCAGAATGTCCTCCACCGACACAAGGGTGTCCCCCACGGCTCCCCGCAGGAAGGACTCGGTCGCAGCGGGGTCGTTGCTGTGGATGACCATGTACTGATTGTAGTAGGAGATCACCTCGTCGCGGTGGTAGTGGGTCCACTTGTCAAAGACGTTATAGCCGGTCCGCTCGTCGGTCGCGCCCGCCGAACCGGACAGGAGGATGTAATCCTCGTCGCAGACGATGAAATGCCAACCGTTTGAGCCATAGTCATATCCGTCGTACTCCTTCAGGAGCATCCACGCTTGCTCCTCCCAGACGGCGTAGTCATCCGTCCACACCAAGGCATCCTCGGCAGGGAGCCACTCGCCGCGGTTCTGATATGCCGTCCATGCACCCCAGAGCAGGTTCGGGTTCAGGCGGGAGGTGTCCATATAGGTGTCAAGCCCCAGTCCCATGAAGTCTTGCTGAGTCAGGAAGGTGAAGTAGGCCGCCATCTCGCCGGTCTCGCGGTAAAGCAGGAGCATATCGTCCCTGCCGCTGCCGCCCTCCTTGAGGAAGTCCTGCAGGTAGCGCGGGTAGTACTCAAAGATATACTGACAGGTCAGTTGAAAATCATCATACCCGCTCTGCGTGGCTTTCCAATCTTCAAAGGACAGAAGCTTGCCGCCGTCCAGTGTTGCGATGTACTCTGCGTACTGATTGGGATGGCTCCAGCCGTTCACCGCCTCCCGGACGGTAAAGTTCCTCCCGAACAGGGTAACGGTCTCGCCGACCTTGAAGTCCTGCCCGCTCCCGATCACGGCGACCTCGCCGCGCTCCAGCTTGCCGGTGTAGTCGGTGGTTTTGGACAGCGGGGTCACGGGGATGACGCAGTCCTCGGTCAGTACCCGCTCGGCCAGTGCCAGATCCGACAGGATGCAGGCCTTCTCGTTCGAGCGGACGATGCCCGCGATGCGGGTCTCGGTCTTGATCCCCTGCCCGTAGTAGGCATTCTCGATCAGGGTCAGGCCGATCAAGTCCTCGTAGCCGTTGATGTAGCCGGCTGTACTGCTTGCCAGCAGGTCGTCGGCGGTGGCCGTGGTCAGCAGAAGATCCTGCGTAGTGCCGAGGTCTCCCGTGCCGCAGACCACCTCCAGCTCCTTGACCGCCGAGTAGGGCATCAAGACCGCATCAGCCGACAGGATCGGCTCGTCGGCTGCCGTCATGAAGCCCGCCGTGCGGAAAGCGAAGCTGTCCCTCATCTCGGTGGGTTGGCCAGCGGTGATCCACAGGCCATCTATCCCGTGTGCCCCAAGGTTGTCCCCCAAAATGCGGTTATAGTCGTGGTCGCTCTTGCCGTCGTCGTCCACATACAAGGGCAGGTAGAACAGGTTCTCGCTGTAATCCTCCCGATATTGGATATACCGCTTGAACTGCACCGCCGATGCCGCCGCCGTGAACACCATCACCACCGCCAGCAGGATCAGGCAGGTCTGCAGGAAGCGTTTTCCCTTCTTCTTCCTGCGGGAGTAATTCTCCCGCCACGCCATGGACATGGCATTCCCGAAGTGGTAGAGCCGCCCGAAGTGCGCCCCCTCCACCGGCGGAAGCGCGGCGATGTCCACCTGACGGCCGTTCGAGTGGGTGCCGTTTGCCTCGGAGGCGGGGTGGAAGCTCCCCTCCCGCAGGTGTATCTCCGAGGTCTCGTCCAGGAAACGCACCCCCGGTGTATCGCAGGTCAGGAACAGCCGTCCCCCCTCCGAGATCAGGCGGAGCCTGACCTCCTGCCCCGCAGGCAGGTCGCCGTAGGTGGTCAGACGGATGCCGCCGAGAGCCGTCTCGTTCTCGGGAAGATCGCCCAGATAAATGTCGTTCTTGTTGCGCTGAACATAGCCCTCAGCTCCGCTGTTCTCCCGCTCCCCGATGATCTTGCCGTCCGCCATCTCGATGACACGGTCGCAGTAGTAGTCCACCAGGTTGGCCTCATGGGTGACCAAGAGCACCAGCCGTGCACGCGAAATGGCCTTCAGGATATCCATGACCAGCACGGTATTGTTCTCGTCCAGGTTACCGGTCGGCTCGTCGGCCAGGATGATGGCAGGGCTTTTGACGATGGCGCGGGCAATGGCGACCCGCTGTTGCTGTCCGCCCGACAGGGTGTCGGGGGTGCGGTCACGGTACTTCTCCATGTCCACGTCCCGAAGAGCCGCCAGCACGCGGGTGCGGATGGTCTCGGCATCCCGCACCCCGCACAGCCGCAGGGCATCCGCCACATTCTCAAAGACGGTCTCGCCCACATTGAGGTTATAGTTCTGGAAGATATACCCGATGTAGCGGTTGCGGAGGACATCGACACTTGCCGCACGGCTGCCCGCGATGTTCTCCCCGAATATCTCGATCCGACCGGAGGCAATGCGATCCAGACCGCCGATGGCATTGAGCAGGGTGGTCTTGCCGCACCCGCTCTTGCCGAAGAAGGCGACCATGCCGCTCTCGGGCAGAGCGAGGGTCACATCGTTCATGACGTGTATCTCACCGGCGCGGCCGCGATCGTAGTACTTCTCGGCGTGCTCCAGCTTCAAAATAGTCTTGTCGCTCATGCCTTATTCCCTCCTTTCAGGGTCTTCTTGACGGACTGGTCAAACATCTTGTGCACATGGCGACGCGCCAGCCGCAGTGCCACCGCGACCAAGATCACGGCGACAATGATATACTCCCGCGCGTGCAGGAAGCCGAACAGCCCGTTGGTGGTGGGGACGAGGTAGATCACCGTGCAGGTCACCGCCGTGACCAGCACCGCCGGGATCAGGGCGATCAAGATCTGTACATAGATGCTGACCCGCACCACACCGGTCGGGATGCCCATGGAACGCAGGATCCCAATATCCCCCCGCGTGGCATTCATGGCATGGGAGGTGCACAGCCCCAAGAACAGGGCGATGAACACGGTGGACAGTGCCCAGCCCAGCACCAGAAACACGATCCCCACCAGCTTGCTGAGCCTGGTCATGAAGTCCGGCTCCACCGTCTCGGTGGAGGGCACGGCGATATAGCCCAGCTCCCGCAGCTCCTCCACCTTGCCCTCGGCGGTTTTGTCGCTGTCAAAGAACAGGCTGGCTTGCGTGTAGGCCTGCGCGAAATACTTCTCCTCCACGAAGGTCGAGAGGATGTCGGGGGACAGGATCAGGGTGTGACCGTAGCCGCGCTCCTCAGCGATACGCCGAGTCTGCTCGGTACCGCCCAGACCCAGTGTGTAATCCGCGAAGTCCATGCTGACGGTGCCCTGCTGACCGTAGGACGGGCTTGAGATCACTTCCTCGATGACGACGGAGCCTTCGGAGTAGCCAAAGCTGTTTTCATTGTGGAAATCCCTGTTGTGGCGGTAGCTGGTGAAGGTACCGGTCAGGGTCACCTCCACCGACGGGTCGCGGTAGGTCTCCTCGGCATCGGGGGCACAGAGGGACGCCAGCGTGTAGGTGCCGGGAGCCAGTGTCACATCACAAAGGATATCGCCGGTCCACAGATCGACAGACACTTGACAGGGGACCCCCTCCTCGTCCGTGTACTGCAGCGTCACGTTGCCGGAGAAATTGTTCTGCCGGCTGAAGAAGGTCACGGCCGCCGCGATACGATAGCCCTCGGCGGTGAACAGCATACGCGAGTCACGGGTGTTGTCGTAGAAGTAGCGGACACCGGTCACGGTATAGTTGACATCGCCGCGCCAGTCACCGTACAGCGTATAGGGCTGAAAATCCTTCCCGGAGCCGAGAAGCTCCTTGTATTGGATCGGGATCTCCAGCACCACCTCGCCCGCCGTCTCGGGCAGGCGGCCGCCGTCCACGGAAAGCCCCTCGGCCAGACCGTAGCGGCAGGTCTGGGCTGTCTCGTTCGTCCCGGCAGGCCAGCAGCTGGTGGTCTGGTCAATCATGTAGTCGTACAGCACCGAGCTGTCCGCGCCGACCCGCTCGGTCAGAGCCTCCAGCTCCTCCTCCGATATGATGCCGCCGTCCGCACGGGTGATGACGGTACGACCCTTGACATGATGGAACATATAGCTCGGGTCAAACAGCCCGTCGGTGTCCACCGAGGTGGCGGAGTAGAAGCAGAGCGCGAGGGAGGTCAGGGTCATGAGCAGGCAGAGGAATATACTCAACTTGGGCATGGCGCGGAAGCGCACCCGACCCAGCGACAAGCCGTTTGACAGGGTCTGCCGACGAGTGCTCTTGGGCGGAGCAGACGGCTGCACGGTCTGCAGGCGGGTCTCGGTGAACGGAGCGGGCGCGACGAGGGTCTGATCCGACTCCACCGCGCCGTCGAAGATGCGGATATGCCGCGTGGCGCAGTGCTCGACCTGATCGAAGTTGTGGGTGACCATGATGACCAGCTTATCCTGCGAGACCTCCCGCAGGAGCGACACGATCTCCTCCGAGGTCTTGCTGTCCAAATTTCCGGTCGGCTCGTCGGCGAGAATGATGGGGCTGTCCTTGGCGAGGGCGCGGGCGATGACCGTGCGCTGTTTCTGACCGCCCGACAGCTTACTGCCCTTGTGATGGATGAATTTTTCCAGCCCCACGCGGCGCAACAGCTCCAGGGCGCGGGCGCGGCGTTCCCGTCGGTCGGGGATGTTCATCAGGGCAAGCTCGACGTTCTCCAGAACGGTAAAGCTCTCGATGATGTTGTACTCCTGAAATATGAAGGATATGTACTGCTTGCGGTACTCCTCCCAGTCCTTTTGCAGGTAGTGCGAGGTGGGCTCCCCCTCGATCAGAAGCTCACCCTCTTCGTAGCTGTCCATGCCGCTGAGCACGTTCAACAGGGTGGATTTACCCGACCCCGACGCGCCCGTAATGGCCACGAACTCCCCCTTGTCAAAGGACAGATTCACGCCGCGGATGCCCACGGCCACATTGCCCTCGGAAACATATATCTTTCCGATGCCCTTCAGCTCCAATAACGGTGTTGGCATTTGGTTCTCCTCTCAGGTTTTCGTTATGTATATTCGGGATCAGCAGAATTGATCCGTTCCACTCACAAACAGAGACAGAATTCTCTCCCCCGCGGTTGCACCGCGGTGACTTTTTTTACGGCAGCAGCTCCGGCTCGGTCGCGGCGACAGCGGTCTCCGGCACGGCTGTCCCAATGGGTCTATCCGATGGAACAGACACATCCGGATACGAGCGAATGAGTGTCCATTCCTCGTCGGTCAGCGGCACATCCACATAGGTCACGCTGTATCCGCCCTTGTACTCTATGTGGATATCCAGAGTGGTATCATCAAACGCCTGCGGCCGCTTGCTCGCTGCATGGAGCATCTCGATCAGCTCCTCGTCGGCGGTCTGGCAGTTTCTGTCACACATCATGATGTAGACACATTCCACATTGTCCGCATCCTCGGCGGCCTTCAAAGCCACCGCGTTGCCCCCCATCCCGACAAGGAGTGGGAGTAGGCAGACAGCCACCAGCACCCCCGTCCACGGGATGGCGCGAAGCATATTGCGCCCCCGCTTGGTGGTCAGAAGCTCGTAGAGCAGGTAGACCAGCAGGCAGAGGACAGTGGGGATGAGGACGTAGCCGTAGTCCAAGCCGATCTCCGCCAGCACCCATGAGGTCACGAGTCCGAGCGGCATGGCCGCCAGAATGCGGAAGAACACCTGCAAGCCGCGCCCCGGTGCGGAGTGCCCCGCGACCTCGCTCTTTCGGCGGGAGAACAGGTACGCGGCGACCCCGAAGAGGATCAGCGCGACCGCCAGATTGTAGAAGATATTCCCAGGTCTGAAGCATTGCGGCACGGCGCACCGGCGAGTGGAATGGCTCACCCATTCCCAGAAGATACCGTAGGGTGCAGACCAGGCAAAGGACAGGTATTTGACCGGGAAGGCTGCCCCATCCCAGCTGATCCAAGCACCCCCGTCCAGCGTGTCGAGGCTCCGCTCGACCAGGAACAGGAACAAGCGCGGGACGAGTGCCAGATTGGCGAACTGGTACAGGGCTGTCAGAGCGGTGCCCGCCAAGGAGAGGGCAATGGCGGCGACCCCCGCCGTGACCAGTGTCCCCAGCCACACCGCCCCCACCGTGGGGAATATGTCGGCGGCCACCAGAGTCACATGGGGGCAGAGTGCCCAGATCAGCAGCGACAGTCCGCCCGCCAGTGCCTCCATCGCAAAGAGGAGGGACAGTGCCGCCGCCGTGAAGCTGACAAACAAGCAGGGGCGGGTGTAGGGGAGCGCGTGGTAGAAGTCAGAATCCCGCCGCTTGAACTGGAAGGAGAATACCGCGATCATAAAGATGGGAGCCGCCGCCATCATGGCGGGCAGGATGGGCGCGGTCAGGAAATGCGAAACGTGGTAGCGGTAGTAATTTGGCGTACCGTACTCCTGTGCTAAACTGAACCAGAATATCAGCGGGATGAGCACAGACAGCGTCACCGACAGGATGCCCACCGCCAGCGCAGGGACACGCAGGCGGCGCAGTCCCTCGACATACAGGTGACGGTTGAAGAGCGGGGAGCGGGACAAATTTCGATCTCGGGTCATGATGATACCCCCTCGACACTGTAGCCCAGTGCCTGCATCTCATACAGGAATACCTCCTCCAGCTCCAGCGGCAGGATGTCCAACAGGAGGGGGGACTTTGCGCGGAAGGCGGCCTCGGCACGGGCGCGGTCGCCGCGCAGGATGAGGGTCGCCACGCTCCCAACCTGCTGGCGGGACAGCACGGTGCAGTCGGCCTCGGCAAGGTCGGTGAAGTCCATCGGCGTGCGGAAGGCGACCTGCACCTTGAAGAGCGAGGTCTTGAGGTTCTGGATGTCCGACTCGAACACCACGCCGCCTCGATGCAGGAGAGCCAGCTGGTCGCAGGTGTCCTCCAGCTCCCGCAGGGAGTGGGAGGTGACGATGGTGGTCATGCCGCGATCCAGAATGTCGCGGTAGATGACCTGCCGCACCAGCCGCCGCATGACCGGGTCAAGCCCGTCAAAGGTCTCGTCAAAGAACAGGAAATCCGGGCGGGCGGACAGTGCCAGCACCGTCGCCGCCTGCCGCTTCATGCCCTTGGAGAAGGTGTTGAACGCGGCGGATGCATCCAAACAGAAGGTATCGGTCAGCTCCCGAAAGCGTTCCTCCGAGAAGTGTTCGTACAGGGAGCGGTAGGTGCGTGCCATATCCGACAGCCGCGCCTGCGGCGGCAGGTACAGCTCGTCCGGGACATACAGGATCCGCCGCTTGGCGGCAGGGTTCTCCCAGACAGGCTCCCCGTCCAGAAAGATCTGCCCGCTGTCCTGGCGATACACCCCCGACAGGAGCCGCAGGAAGGTGGACTTCCCTGCACCGTTGGAGCCGATCAGCCCGTACATACAGCCGCTCTGCACGGTGCAGGACAGGTCGTTGATGGCGCGGTACGGCTCGGAGCCCGCCGTGCAGAAGGTCTTGGTGATGCGCTCAGCTTGTATCATGAATGAGTCCCTCCTTGTGGTTCGCCTGTATCGGCAGGGGTCTTCTCCCCCGCGTAGCCTGCCCGCACCGCCGCCAGCACGTCCTCCAGCGGGACACCCGCCAGAGCCAGCGAGGAGGCCAGGCTCGTCAGCTCGGGCAGGCGCACGGCGGCGGCCTCGCGGATGAGCCTCGGGGCATCCGGCGTGACGTAACAGCCGTTGCCGGGCGAGGGGGCGATAATACCCCGCCGTGTCAGCTCGGCGTAGCTTTTTTGAATGGTATTGGGGTTGATGCCCAGCGTGGCGGACAGCTCCCGCAGGGAGGGCAGTGGCGTGCCGGGCGGGTATACGCCCAGCAGGATGTGGGTCTGCACCCCTTCGATCAACTGCTCGTACACGGGGACAGGGGACAGGCGGTCTATGAACAGCATGGGAGGCTCCTTTCTGTGCACCAGGTGCACTATGTGATGTAGTGCACCTATAGTATAGCACAGCGGCGGTCGGCTGTCAAGGGGGAGATGGAATATTTTTTTGAAAGTCGCCAAAATCAACTTTTTTGTGAATAATGCAAGAAAGCCCTTGCATTTATGCAAAAAAGGGGCTATAATATCTTCAATTGGTCGTACAATGGCTCCGCAGCAGCAAGACCGAGCCACGGAAAGGATGATGAAGGATGGAGACGCTTTTGGAAGACAGACCTATGACCGATGCGAAGATCTTGCGCATCCCGCAGGATGCCTCTCCTGCGGCACCCGCCTCCCCGGTGGACGAGCCATCCGGTTCGGACGGGGAGTGCCCTGACCCGGAGGTCGCGCTGGCTGAGTTATTGCGTCTGCTGGCGGCGGGCGGCGCAGACCCGTCGGTCGCACTGGCGGGGTATCTGGTATCGGAAGACCCCGCGTACCTGCCCGAGTGCGGCAATGCCCGCGCGCTGGCACGGCATATCGGGCGGAGCCGTATGCTGACCCTCTTGATCGACACCTATGTCCGTGCCCACGACGGCACGGGGGAGGCGTAACGCATGGCCGTTCGCTACCCGCGTCCCGTCTTCTTAGCACTTCAAGGCCGCCCGTCCCGCCCCACCGAGGTGCCGCGACGGGCGGTCTTCTGTCTCGGAAATTTTGACGGCGTACACAGGGCGCATGATGCGCTCATCCGCGCCGCCGCCGAGCGGGCACACGCGGTCGGCTATCCCGCCGCCGTCTTCTGCTTCTTCCGACCCTCCTCCGACTATCTCCCGCCGCGCGAAGACCATGAGGGAAGTGCCCCGCGCCACCTCTGCTCCCTGCGGGAGAAGCTGTCGCTTTTTGCCGCCGCAGGAGCCGACCTTGCCTGCCTCGTGGATTTTTCGGCTCTGCGGGATATGTCCCCCGCCGATTTTATCACCTTCCTGCGGGAGTCCTGCCACGCCCGAGGGATCGCCTGCGGCTTCAACTACCGCTACGGCGCGGGGGGCGCGGGGGATGCCGCCTCCCTGGCGGCGGCCTTCTCTGCCCCCGAGGATGTCCCGCCCCTGATCTTAGGCGAGCAAGCGGTGGGCGGGCTGACCATAAGTTCCACCCGCATCCGCGCGGCTCTCTCGGACGGCGACCCGCGCACAGCGGCTGCCCTGCTGGGTCGCCCCTACACGCTGGAGAGCCGTGTCCTGCACGGCAAGCAGTTGGGGCGGCGACTGGGCTTCCCCACCGCCAACCAGACCTTCCCGCCCGACCGACTCATCCCCGCCCACGGGGTCTATGCGACCCGCGTGCATACCCCCGAGGGGATCTTCACGGGGGTGTCCAATATCGGCCTTCGCCCGACGGTGGAGAACACCCCCACTGCCAACTGCGAGACCTACATTCTGGACTATGACGGAGATCTCTACGGACAGCTCATTCGGGTCGAGCTGTGGGACTACCTGCGCCCGGAGCAACGCTTCCCCAACACCGACCTGCTCCGTACCGCCGTCCTGCGGGATGCAGAGCGGGCGCGAGAGCTGCTGTCGCGCAGGATGTGGGACATACCAGCCGATCGTAAAAGTATTCTTTTCTGAATGCACTGTGGGGCGGGGGAATTACACGGGATACGACCTGCAGTCGCAACACATGAATGGGTAACTATGATCGAACTATCCCTCGACATGATAAATATTTCGAAAGTCCTTGAAAGGGGTGTGGGGATGTGAAGTTTGCCACCCTCGGCAAACTTCTCCAACCGGCGGCAAAGCCGACGGTTGTAATTCCATTCAGGAAGTTTTCCCCACAAAATGAAGAATATCAAATACAAATTACGAAAGGATATGCCGTCCATGCGCCGAGCCGTCAGCCTGCTTCTGTGCCTGCTCTTCTGCGCCCCGCTTGCGGCGGGGCTTTTTCGACTGCCCGCTCACGCGGTGACGGCACCCGATGCCCCGGATGTAGCGGCAGCCTATGTCGCCAGTCTGGACAACGACCAGCTCCTGTTCGCGCAAAACCCAGACACCGTGCTCTACCCCGCCTCCACCGTCAAGATCATGACCGGGCTGATCGCCTGTCGTCTCCTGGCGGGTCGGCTGGACGAGTGCGTCGTCCTCAACGAGGCCATGCTGAGCGGCGTGTCGGGGCGGAGCCTACAGCTCACGGTCGGCGAAGAGCTGACCGTCTGCGACCTGCTGTACGCTGCTCTGTGCGGCGGCTACAACGATGCGACCACCGCCTTGGCGGTGCTCTGCTCCGGGTCGGTCTCGGAGTTCGTGGCGGTGATGAACCGCGAGGCCGAGCGGCTGGGTGCCACCCACACCCACTACACCAATCCCACGGGTCTGCACGAGAGCGAGATGGTCACCACCGCGCGGGACGTGGCGGTCATCGCACGCGCCGCGTGGGAGAATGACCTGTTCATGCAGTGTGTCTCTGCCACCGCCTATACCATCCCCCGCACCTCCCGATCCGAGGAACGCCGCATATACAACCGCAATCTCCTGCTTTCGGACAGCAGTCAGAACTACCGCAACGGCTACTGCCGCGGCATGAGTGCCGGCATGACCGACGAGGGCGGCTGGTGTGTCGTCACGGTCTATCAGCGGGACGACGGCGAGGCTCTGCTCTGTCTGGTCATGGGGGGGACCGACGTGCCCTCGGGGGAGATCATCCCCGCCTACACCCGTGTCAATTCCCTGCTTACCTGGGCGCGACAGAGCTTCGGTCGCCGACAGCTGTACGCCGTCGGGGCAAAGTACGACACCATGTCGGTGGGCATGACGGGGCTCAGCTCCAGCACCGCCCAGCTCGTCCTGCCGGAGGGGCTGTCGGTCTACCTGCCCCGCGATGCGACCGAGCAGGAGCTGACCTACTCCCTGATCTTAGACGGAGGCAGTCTGGAGGCCCCCCTGACCGCAGGGCAGACCGTGGGCACCCTGACCGTGCGCTATCGGGACGAAGTGCAGGCCTCGGCTCCGGTCGCCGTGACCGAGGATTTCGCGGTCAGCGGCTTTCTCCTGGGGATGCACTCCTTCAAGAACTACCTGTCAAGCCGTGCTTTTATTGCGACCCTCTGCTGTTTTCTCCTGCTGACCGGGCTGTATATCGGGCTTGTCCGCAAGCGGCGCGGCCGTTACGGGCTCCGCCACACCCGCAGTCGCTCGCGGCTCCGTCGGTTGCGCCGCTCCCGTCGCGTGTTCCGCCGATGATAGTATAGGAGCATAGGATCAAATACGGCTCCCCGCCGAACCCGACGGGGAGCCGTTTTTTCGTGACTTTTTTGCGCCGTTGCCGTTTGTCAAAACAGCGGAGCCGACGTATCTCGCCCACATCTTACCGCTTCCAGGTCCCCGGCATGAGCAGAGCCAGCATGGGGAACAGCTCCAGCCGTCCCGCCAGCATATCAAAGACCAACACCAGCTTGGAGAGGGGGGAGAATAACCCGAAGTTGCTCGCAGGCCCCACCTGCGACAGCCCGGGGCCTATGTTGTTGATGGTCGCGGTCACGGCGGAGAAGTTGGTCAAAAAGTCCAAATTATCCAGCGAGATGACCAGCAACGACCCGGCAAAGAGGAGGATGTATGCTAACATGAACACATTGGTCGAGCGGATCACATCCGCATCCACCGCGTGTCCGTCCATGCTGATCTTACGGACACGATGCGGATGCACCAGCCTGTCCAGCTCCCGTCGGATGCTCTTGAAGACCAGAAGGATGCGGGAGACCTTGATGCCACCGCCGGTACTGCCCGCGCAGGCCCCGATGAACATGACCCCCAGCAGGATGGTCTGGGAGAGGGCAGGCCATGCGCCGAAATCCGCCGTCGCGTAGCCCGTGGTGGAGATCACGGAGGCCACCGAGAAGGCGGCATGGTGGAAAGCACCGTAGCCGGTGAAGGCCTCCCCTGTGATGGAATTGATCACATCGTGGAGGCGCAGGTCAAGGGTGATGACCCCGATGGCCGCCGCCACGATAAGCAGGAAGGTGCGCACCTCGGCGTTAAAGGCATCCTTGAGCCGCCCCAGAAGCAGGAGGTAGTAGCAGCTGAAATTGATGGAGAACAGCAGCATGAAGACCGTCACGACGGTCTGTATATAGCCCGAATAGCCCGCCATGCCGTCGTTGCGGATGCTGAAGCCGCCGGTTCCCGCCGTGCCGAAGGAGATGTTCAGTGCATCGAACACGCGTATGCCGCCGCAGAGCAGGAAGACGAACTCCACCACGGTCAGCACAAGGTAGATGGAATACAGGATCATGGCGGTCGTTCGCACGCGGGGAACCAGCTTGGAGACCGAGGGGCCCGGGCTTTCGGCCTTCATGATGTGCATATTCTGCCCGCCGGCGAGCGGCAGGAACGCCATGATGAACACCAGCACCCCCATGCCCCCCACCCAGTGGGTAAAGCTACGCCACATGAGCGCGGCGTGGGATAGGCTCTCCACATCCGAGAGGATGGAGGCACCCGTGGTAGTGAAGCCGGAGACCGTCTCAAACAGCGCGTCCACGAAGGAGGGGATCTCCCCCGACAGCCACAGCGGCAGGGCACCGAGGAGAGACAAAAGGATCCAGCTCAGCGCGACGATGACATAGCCCTCGCGGGCATACAGGACGGTGTTGGTCGGCTTGCGGAGGGTGCAGAGCCACCCGACAAGGCCGCACAATGCCATCGACCCGAGGTAGTACCACACCACCGACTCGCGGTAGATCACGGCTGTCAGGGTGGGCACAGCTAAGAACGCGGCCTCGAATATCATCAGCCAGCCGAGGATATGCCGTATCATGCGAATATTCATATGAGCCTCACTCCAGTATGTCGGTCAGGTTGTGTAAGGACAGGTCGCTCGACACGATGACCACCGCATCCCCCACCCGAATGGTGTCCTTGCCGCGCGGGATGATGACATTCCCGTCCCGCATGATGGCGGCCACCAGCACCCCCGCCTTACAGCGCAGCTCCATCAGCGGCACACCGGTCACGGCAGAGGCATCCGACACGATAAACTCCACCGCCTCCACCTTGCCGGGGATGACGTGGTACAGGGTCTCCATGTTGCTCCCCACCGTGTTGGCGGCGGCGCGCGCATACCGCAGGATCTGGTCGGCAGTGATGTGCTTGGGATATATGGTGGAATCCAGGTCTAAGTGGGAGATGACGCTTGCAAAATCGATCCGATTGATCTTGGTGATGACCTTGCCGTGCCCCGCGCTCTTGGCGAACAGCGACAGGAGGATGTTCTCCTCGTCGATACTGGTCAGCGCTACAAAGGCTCCCGCCTCGGTGATGCTCTCCTCCAGCAGGAGCTCCTGATCCGAGGCATCCCCGCAGACCACCGTCACATCCGACCAACGGGCGCACAGCTCCTCACAGACCTGCGGATTCTTTTCGATGATCTTGACCGCGATACCTGCGCGGCGCAGGGTCTCGGTCAGGTAGTGGGCGATCTCGCCGCCCCCCGCGATCATAACGTCCTTGACCGAGCGCATCCTGTAGCCGATCTTGCGGAAGAAATCCGCCGCGTTGCGCGGCGAGGCCACCAGCGAGATCACATCCCGCTCGGCAAAGACCAGGTCGCCGTTGGCGATCATGGTCTCGTCCCCGCGCTCCACCGTGCAGATCAGCACGTCACAGCCCAGCTTTGACACGATCTCCTTGACCGACTTGCCGACCAGCGGACTGCCGTCCGGCATACGGAACTTGAGCAGCTCGACCCGCCCCTTGGCGAAGGTGTCGATCTTGATGGCCGACGGGAAGCGCAATACCCGTGCGATCTCGGCGGCGGCAGCCTGCTCGGGGTTGATGACCATGGCCAGACCCAGCTCCTCCTGCAGGAAGCGGATATCCTCACTGTATTCCGGCTTCTTGATACGAGCGATGGTCTTACAGCGGCTCTCCTTGTGTGCCAGCAGACAGCAGAGCATATTCAACTCGTCCGAGCCGGTCACGGCGATGAGCAGGTCGGCGTTCCGTACGCCCGCCTCGGTCTGAACCGCATGGGTCGCGCCGTTGCCCGTCACCCCCATGACATCCAGATGGGAGGCGATCCGCCCGACCAGAGCGCCGTCGGTGTCCACAACGGTGATGTTGTTCCCTTCCTCGTTCAGCTGTGCGGCGAGGGTCTGCCCGACCTTCCCGCACCCGACGATGATGATATTCATACTGTTTTCCTTCCTTCTCTAATTAGGAACGATCAAGGCTGACGGAAGCCGCGACCGATGATCTCGCTGGTGGATTCCACGATGACAAATGCCTCCGGGTCGGTCTCCCGCAGAAAGCGGCGCAGGCGCACCGCCTCGGAGCGGCGGCAGACCGTGATGACGGCCTTCAGGCTCTGGTGGGTGTACTCGCCGCAGGCATCCAGGGTCGTGGCGGAGTGCTCCATCACACGGAGTATGTAGTCCACGACCGGCTCGGGGTGGGCGGTGATGATCATGAAGGACTTGCACACGTTCAGATTCTCGATGACACCGTCGATCAGGAAGGCCTTGGCGAACAGACCCAGCACCGAGAAAAGCCCCGCCTCACGGCCGAAGATGGGGAAGGCGGCGATGGCGATCAAACTGTCCGAGCAGAGGAGAGCCTTGCCGACGTCCAGCGAGGTGAACTTCTTCAAGATCAGTGCCACGATGTCGGTGCCGCCCGAGGAAGCGCGGCAGTGGAACATGATGGCCGAGCCGATGCCGCTGAGCAGGATGGCGTAGACCAGCTCCAAAAAGGGCTGATCCGTCAGGGGCTCGTCCAGCACGATGATATGCTCCAGTGCCCAGGTAAAGCCGGAGTAGGTCAGGCTGCAGTAGGCAGTCCGAATGCCGGTGTCTTTGCCGATGACGATGAAGCCGATGATGAGCAGGAGGACATTGAGTCCGAACATGAGCATACCCGGTGTGATGACCGTGACGGGAATGACCTTGCCGAGCAGGGTCGCAATACCGCTCACACCACCCAAGGAGAATCCGTTCGGTATCTTGAAGAAGTAGACACCGATGGCGATGCACAGGGAGCCGGCCGTCATTTCCAGCCATTCCAGCAGGAGGCGGGCTTTCTTTTTTTCATTCATGGGGAGGGGGATCCTTTCGTTCGATTTCGCCCTATAGGATAGCACAATCTCGGCGAAATGTCAAGTGAAAACGAGTAATCTGTGGTGGGGGCGGGAGGTCGCAGGCCGGGCGCGGATAGCATCCCTGCGGGAAACCGCATTTATTTATGCACAAGCAGAAGTCCGAGTCGACCAACGCCGACATGCCAATAAAAATGCCCTGAAAGTTCTTGCGGGGTTTAGGAAGCTTCTCGCTCTTTTTTGCCCTGCCCCTCATATTTCGCCGTATGTGTGCATAGGCTCTACCAGTCCACAGCATGAACGGGAGGAGAGAGGTATGTTCATTTATTCGCTGAAGGCCAGCACGATCCGCTTTTTTGGTGTTGTCTGCGTGGCATTAGCCGCGCTCATTGCCCTGATCGCCTTTGTGCCGACCTACGCCGCGGGGGGCACGGCCGACACGCCGGTCGCCGGTCTGACCGACGAGACCGCCGGCGGCTCCGCCGGGAAGGACACCGAGGGAGGGGTCGAGGGTGTGACCTACCGCTATGAGAAGGTCAAATCGGCTGACGATGCCGCCGCCTTTCTGGGGCAATTCGGCTGGGTGGTGGATGCCGGCTCGGTCGAGACGGCGCAGGTGACCATTCCCGCCGAGTTTGACAAGGTCTTTGCGGGGTACAACGAGCTGCAGAAGAGTCAGGGTCTGGATCTGTCCAAGTACAAGAAAAAGTCCGTGACCCGCTACACCTTCACCGTCACGAACTATGAGGGGCGGCAGGGCACGGTCTACGCCAACGTGCTGGTCTATCGGAACCGTGTCATCGGCGGGGATATCTGCTCGGCGGATGTCAACGGCTTCATCCACGGCTTTGAGCGGACGGAGTAAGCCATGCAAAACGGGAGCCACCCGATTTGCGGGCGGTCGTAAAACAGTTGATCCGACCTATGGTTACGATCATAGGTCGGATTTTCATATTTGCATATATATAAACTTGCCGACGGCGATCGGTTTGCCAAAGCCATTTGCGGACGGCAAGTCCGCAGGAGATGACCGATTTAGCAAGGGGGCACGGGTTGTCGGAGGCAACTTCAATATGCTCTCGACAGGGCGTATAGATATGCGCCCTGTCGTTCCCAAAGGGACTTTGTCGGTTGTTTCCTTCCTCGACAAATTGGAATTT
>CAYXBU010000035.1:0-21688 GCA_964463245.1 uncultured Clostridium sp.
TATTATACCACTTTTTCTTCCGCTTTGCAAGCTGATTTGTGCGGTGGTGCCTTAAAGTGCCTCATTGATTCGATGACGGACTATTATGAGACTGAACACTACATTTTCGTTCACGGTTGGGTTCCGACAGCAAAAGACGAAAGCGGCAAGACTATGCTGTTGCCGAATTGGAGACAGGCGGATGGTTCGCATTGGTCGAGTGCTCGCTTTGCTGAATGGACAAGTTTTCGGGGTATCAACGATATGATACCGCAAAAGACGATCGTTTGCGGCCATCGCCCAACGCGCTTGGCAGCAAATTTTGATCCGTCGCGTTTGCCGACCGACTCAAGCATTTATTATGGACAGGGGATGATCGCGCTGGATGCAGGAACCATCCGGAGTGGCAGGATGAATGTCCTTGTGCTTGAAGACGAGTTGTTATGACAATAAAATGCAAGATCTGCCCGAGAAAACTTTTTATAACTGAATTATTTGTATGACAAAAGTGTTTCTCCGTATCTTGAAATGCTTTTGCGCATCCATTTTGCCGTATTCCGATCATTTTGTAATAATTGGAGTTTGAGCTTTTGCGCCGCGAAAGCCATGTGACATCCTGCTCAATGACGAAGCCGACAGATTTTGTCCGGTCAAAGAGCGAATATTGCTTCAAAACCCTTGACATCCCTTTCGAAATCGTGTATAATACTACTGAATGACTTCGACGGAAGAGACGAATCAACAAAAAGGAGAAAACGATTATGTGGAATAAGCGAAGCACGACCGGCATCTGTATCCGCCTGATGGCTTTGGTACTGGCTACCCTGATGCTGCTGTCCATGACCGTCTTTGCAACGGCTTGCGCCGATGACTCCGAGAAGGAGAGCAGCACGGAGGCTGCGACCGAGGAGAAGACAACGGCGGACGACGGAGCCGCGACCGAGGGAGACGGCGAAGCCGAGGATTACAGCAAGCGCACGGCATATGACGACATGGCGAAGACCAAGTATCAAAAGGAATTCGTGATCCTGACGCGGGATGATCTGTCCAACGACTTCAAGATGGACGAGGATGACGACGAGCCCTCCCTGCTGGATGAGCTCCTAATCGAGCGGAACAATGTCGTTGAGCAGGATTTCGCCATAACGCTGGACATCCAGCTGGGCGGTGACTATAACGCCGTCAATGAGACGGTACATACGCAGTATATGTCCGGGCTGGATGACTACGATGTGGCCATCGGGCAGAAGTATACTTTCACCACCTGCGTGGTCAACAACTACCTCATGGATCTCAATACCGTCTCCGCGATGAGCCTGGACGAGGCGTGGTGGGATCAGGGCTGTAACAAGAACCTGACCATTCAGGGCAAGAATTATGTTGCCTCGGGTGATATTCAGCCGTCCGCCATGCTGATCTCTTCCTGCTTCGCCTTCAACAAGAAGATGATGAACGAGCTGGGCAAGGAGGAGCCGTACGATCTGGTTCGGGAGTACAAGTGGACTCTGGATGTGTTCAATGACTACACCACCGACATCACGAACGACATGAACGGCGACGGCGAGATGGACTACGATGCGGATCGCTACGGTCTTTCCTCGTGGATGATGGATATTCCGTTCAGCGTGTTCTACGGTGCGGGCGGTATGCTGGCCGCTCTGGACGAGGACGGCAAGCCGGTTCTGGAATACGAGCAGGCGGATATCGTGGATCGCTACGAGAAGATCTTCCGCGGGATCATCCGGCAGAACGCCTACTTTGTGACCGATCTGACACTGTATGAGACCTCCTACGAGTGCTTTGCAGGCGGTCATGCGTTGTTCTACGATACCACGCTGAACAAGATCAAGAACTTCCTCTCGGAAATGGATGACGACTACGGCGTCGTGCCGGTTCCCATGTATGACGAGATGCAGAAGGAGTATAAGTCCTTCGTCAACGGTGCGACCGGCTTCATTATGATCAATGCGACCGAGAAGGATCCCGAGTATGTCGGAACCATTCTGGATGCCATGGCGCGGTACAACTACCAGAACGTCTCTCCCAAGCTGTTTGAGGTCATCTCCAAGCTGCAGAGCGTGCGGGATGAGGACTCCAGCGAGATGGTGGAGTACATCATTCGGAACCGAGTGTACGATCTGGCCTACTTCTTTGATCTGGACATCTCCAATGTGGTGCTCAACCAGCTGAAGGAAGGCAAGGAGGAGATCACCTCGGCACTGAAGGCGGCGAACAAGAGCTCCTCCAAGACGTTGACCAAGATCCTCAAGAACATGAACAAGACCTGACGGGGTGCCGATCCCGTTCTCATATCAAGAGTGATGGAGGGACAGGCCCTGCGAAGTCACGACAACCTGCCCGACGCGGGTAAGGTGCCAATTCCTGACAGATAGGAGCCGCTCGGCGATCCCCCGATATACACGGGAATGCGGAAGACTGCCCCTGTCTGGAAAAGCTGGACAGGGGCTTTCCCTGTCTCAAAATCGCAACCGAATGAAAGGATGTACAAAACCATGAAAAAACAACTTTTTACCAGCGAGTCCGTGACCGAGGGGCATCCCGACAAGGTCTGTGACATCATTTCGGATTCCATTCTGGACGAGATGCTTCGCCAGGACCCCATGTCGCGGGTCGCCTGTGAGACCTTCTGCACGACGGGTCTGGTCGCCATCATGGGTGAGATCACCACCCACGCCGACGTTGACCTGCAGAAGGTGGTGCGCGAGGCCGTCCGTGAGATCGGCTACACCCGCGCCAAGTTCGGCTTTGACTGCGACAGCTGCGCGGTCATCTCCTCCATCCACGAGCAGTCGGCGGATATCGCGTTGGGTGTGGATCGTTCGCTGGAGGCTAAGGCGGGCGACGGGGACGGATTGGACATCGGCGCGGGGGATCAGGGACTCATGTTCGGCTATGCCTGCAACGAGACCCCGGAACTGATGCCCCTACCCATCTCTCTGTCTCATGCGCTGGCTAAGCGTCTGACGGCTCTGCGCAAGGAGGGCGGCGTGGATTACCTGCGCCCCGACGGCAAGACCCAGGTGACAGTGGAGTACCGCGACGGCGTGCCCGCCCGCGTGGATACCGTGGTCATCTCCACTCAGCACAGCCCCGATGTAGAGCCTGAGACCATCCGCGCGGATATGATCGAGAAGGTCATCCGCCCCATCATCCCGGCGGAGCTGCTGGATGCTGACACCAAGATATATGTCAACCCGACCGGCCGCTTCGTCATCGGCGGTCCCGCAGGGGATACCGGTCTGACCGGCCGTAAGATCATCGTGGACACCTACGGCGGCTATGCCCGGCACGGCGGCGGTGCTTTCTCGGGCAAGGATCCGACCAAGGTGGATCGCTCGGCCTCCTACGCCGCCCGCTATGTGGCCAAGAACATCGTGGCGGCGGGTCTTGCTGACCGTTGCGAGGTTCAGCTGGCCTACGCCATCGGCGTGGCGCGCCCCGTGTCGGTGCTGATCGACACGGATGGTACCGCCGTGGTACCCGAGGAGGAGATCACCCGTGCCGTTCTCAAGCACGTCGATCTGCGCCCCGCCGCGATCATTCAGCGGTTCGATCTGCGCCGTCCCATCTACCGTCAGCTGGCGGCTTACGGCCACATGGGGCGCGAGGATCTGAATGCGCCGTGGGAGGCGCGGGATCTGGCTCCCGTCCTGAGAGCCGAGCTGGGTCTGTGACCCCATAGCTATAGCGAAATATCGTCACACAATGACCCCTCCCCTCATACTCTGATGGGGAGGGGGTGTGTCTCATGGGAAAAACGGTAGCGGCTGTATTCTTTGCGCTGTTGGCGGTGTGGGGGCTGTATAGCCTGTTGCGTATGGTGGAGGGGCTGTTTCGCCCGTCCCGCCCGGTGGTGGCGGCGGTGCTTATCCGCGACCCCGCCGAGCTGGAGATGCTGGATATGTACCTGGACGAGGCCATGCGCCGACCCCGTGCGCGGGGTTGTATCCCGCCGGTGTTGATCGACAGGCGCGTGCTGGCGACTCTGCCGGACGGGTGCCCGAGCGCCGAGACGATGGCGATCCTGCGGCGGTTCGGGTCGAGCTGGTACGAGGTTGATCTGTCCGAGACGGATGAATAAGGGAGAAGCAAAAGGAGGGTAGAGCATGGCAGAGGAAAAGAGACGGTCGGCCGAGTCGGGCGGGACTCTCCCCGGGGACACGGGAATGCTCGATGGGACAGTGGAGACGCTCCACGGCACCATAGAGCGGATCATTTTCGCCTCCGAGGAGACCGGGTACACGGTCTGTGACTTCGGGCTGGATGCGGGGGATGTCGTGACCATCTGCGGCACCATGCCCTATGTCGGCGGCGGAGACGAGCTGACGGTCTGGGGCAACTGGACACACAGCCCCCGCTACGGACGACAGTTCAAGGTCGAGCAGTACGAGCGGACCCTGCCCTCCGACACCAATTCCATCCTGCGCTACCTCTCCTCCCGCACGGTCAAGGGGGTCGGCCCCGCGCTGGCCAAGCGGCTGGTGGACACCTTCGGCGAGGAGACCCTGGAGGTCATGGAGGAGCACCCGGACTGGCTGACCCAGGTGCAGGGCATCTCGGCGCGACGGGCGCGCGAGATCAGCGAGGACTTCCGCGCCAAGGCGGGCATCCGCTCGGCCATGTTGTTCTTCCGAGAATACTTCGGCGCGGCTCTGACGGTGCGGATATACAAGAAGTACGGTTCGGGTGCGGTGGACATTGCCAAGAAGAACCCCTACCGCCTCTGCGACGAGGTGGAGGGCATCGGCTTTGAAAAGGCGGATCGGCTGGCGACCGCCCTCGGGGTTCCTGCGGATGCCGACGAACGGTTGATGAGCGGTGTGGCCTATGTGCTGTCCTCCGGCGCGGCGCAGAACGGACACGTTTGCCTCCCGCGGGACAAGCTGGTTCCGGCGGCGGCACAGCTGTTGCACACCGACAATGAGCGCATCGACCGCGCCGTGGCGGCACAGCTGGCGGCGGGGAAGCTGGTCTGCCGCCGCTTTGGCGGTACGGATCACCTTTACATGGCGGCGGATGATCGGTGCGAGAACTACATAGCCGAGAAGATGAAGCTGCTGGACAGGCTCTGCCCGGCGGTGGACGGCGGGGATGTGCAAGCCTTTATCCGACGGGAGGAGCAGGAGGTCGGCATGACCTACGCGACGGGGCAGAAGAAGGCTATCTTTGACGCGCTCTGCCATGGTGTCATGATCCTGACCGGCGGCCCCGGTACCGGTAAGACCACCGTGGTACACGCCCTCTTACGCATCTTCGATTCCATGGGGATGAAGATCGCGCTGTCGGCTCCCACGGGTCGGGCGGCCAAGCGGCTGTCGGAATCCACATCCTGCGAGGCCAAGACCATCCACCGTCTGCTGGAGATGAGCTTCGGCGAGGACGGCGGACGGGGCGGCTTCCGCCGCAACGAGCAGGAGCTTCTGGAGGAGGATGTGGTCATCGTGGACGAGGCCTCCATGGTGGACAGCAGTCTGATGGCCTCGCTGTTGCGCGCCATCAAGCCGGGGGCACGGCTCATCCTGATCGGTGACGCGGATCAGTTGCCCAGCGTGGGCGCGGGACGGGTGCTCAACGACCTGATCGACAGCGAGTGCTTTGCCACGGTGCGGCTGGACGAGATATTCCGCCAAGCGCAGGAATCCCTGATCGTGACCAACGCACATGCTATCAATCGGGGCGAGCTACCGATCCTGACCGAGAAGCGGAAGGATTTCTTCTTCCTGCCGCGCACGACCGACCGCGACATTGCGGCGACCATCGTGGAGCTGTATCAGACCCGCTTGCCGCGCACCTACGGACGGGCGACCGAGAACGGCATTCAGATCATATCCCCCTCCAGACGGGGGGAGGCGGGCACCGAGCACCTCAACCGCCTCCTGCAGGCGGCGCTCAATCCCGCCGCGATCGGCAAGCCGGAATTGACCTTCCGCGACAAGACCTTTCGGGTCGGAGACCGCGTCATGCAGACCCGCAACAACTACGACGTGACCTGGGAGGACGAGGAGGACGAAAGATCCACCCGCCGCGGCAAGGGCGAGTGGGACAGCGAGGAGACCGTGGCTCGGAGCGGGGTCTTCAACGGCGACATCGGGGTGGTTCTGGATATTGACCCGCGTGAGCGGGAGATGAGCGTCAAGTTCGATGACCGCGTGGCGCGATACACCTCGGATATGCTGGACGATCTGGAGCACGCTTGGGCGGTAACGGTGCACAAGAGCCAGGGCAGTGAGTACCCTTTTGTTATCATTCCCCTGTACGGCGCATCTCCCCTGCTCCTGACCCGCAACCTGCTCTATACCGCCGTGACCCGTGCTCAGCGCATGGTGATCCTGGTGGGACGGGAAGAGATCCTCCGCAAGATGGTGGAGAATGATCGACAGTCCATGCGCTACACCGGTCTTTGCTACCGTCTGCGGGGGTGAGGACATGAAAGGGAAGCTGTGCGCGTGTTTGACGGATCTGTTCTTCCCGCCGCGCTGTGCGGCCTGCGGGGAGCTGTGCAAGCCATTCCGCAAATTGGACACGAATATCCCACCCGCCCTCTGTGGCGAGTGCTTGCCCCGCTGGCAGGCGGCGAGCGCATCCCGCCCGACTACCTCCGAGATGGCCGACGGCGGGCATATGTGGCTGGTGCCCTACCGCCCGCAGAGGGCGGACGGAGTCCCCGAGCGAGTGATCTTTCGCATCAAGCATCAGGACGACCGTCGCCTGATCGAGTGGGTGACAGCCGAGCTGGCACAGCCGGTGCGGGAGGTCTTGACCCGGATGGGTGTGTCCCCCTTCGAGGCGGTCTGCCTTTATCCGCCACGCAGGCGAGCCGCCGTCCGACGGGACGGCTTCGATCAGGCAAGATCACTGGCAGAGGGTTT
The DNA here is from genome assembly GCA_964463245.1 of uncultured Clostridium sp. Taxonomy (GTDB): domain Bacteria; phylum Bacillota; class Clostridia; order Oscillospirales; family CAG-272; genus CAMEON01. The sequence goes on from CAYXBU010000035.1 coordinate 6,870, forward strand.
GGCGCGACAGCTGGGAGCGGTGTGTCTCCCGGCCATTCGCCGTTGCTCGGACGGCGCAGGGGCACAGAAGGAGCTGGATGCTGCCGCAAGACGGCTCAATGCCGAGGCAGCCTACGACATGGTCGAGTCCTACGCGCACCGCATAGCAGGGAAGTGGGTGCTCCTCGTGGATGACCTGGCCACGACCGGGGCTACCCTCGGACGGCTGGCGGCTCTGGTGCGTGCGGCGGGGGCCGCAGGCGTGCTGTTCGTCACCGTGGCGAAGACGATAGAGAGAAAAAACGAGAGCGACCGGGGTGCGGGCTGATCCGCACCCCCTTTTGTGCGGATGCATATGCTGATATCAGCCGCCCATCGAATCGGCGGTGCGCCGATCTCATCGGTGCGAAAGGAGTGTTGGTATATGCAATTGGATAAAAAGACCTTGGATCGCCTGTTGAACCTGAGTGACGACCAGCTGCGGCTCTTGCTGGGGCGGTTGCTCTCGGAGTACGGAGTAGACCCGTCGGTGGTTCCGCTGGAGCGGATGGACATCGGCAAGCTGCGCGAGGTACTGCGCGGGGCGACCGACGAGGACATCGGCCGCTTTATGCAGCTTCTGGGCGCGACGGGACTCGGGAAAGGGGGAAATTCGGGTGAGTGAGGAGAAGCCGATGGGCGGCGGAATGCAGGAGCGGCTGGAGCATCTCTTGGACGAGATCGAAGGACAGCCCGCCGCCGAGTCGTCCGCACCCCCGCCGCAGGTCGAGGCCACCCCGCCCCCCGTCGGCAACCCGCTCGGCGGGCTGTTGGCAAACCCCGAGCTGTTGAGTAAGCTCCCGTCCCTCCTGGGGGCACTGTCCCCGCTCATGAAGCAGGCGGGGAGTCCACCACCCCGTGCGGGAGGTGGAACGGTGCAGGGCAGGGCACACGGCGGTGTGCCGGATCGGCATCGGGCACTGCTCCGCGCCCTCAAACCTTACTTATCCCCGGAACGCCGCCATGCCACCGAGACGGTGCTGGAGCTGTTGGAGCTGTGGGATGCCCTGTTGGGTATGGGGATCAGCCTTCCTGGGCTGATGGGCGGCCTGCAGACCGCCGGTACCGAGGGGGAGGTGGGGAAGGATGTATAGTCGTATTCCGAGACAGCCCCCCGGCAGTCTGCCGACGGGGATGCCCTCCTACCGCAGTCGCGTGACCCTGCCCCCCAACTACAGCGGCAATGTTTTCTCCCGCGAGACCCCCGCACAGGAGCCGACCGAGCCGCACCCGACCGCCGAGGTGCGCCCACGCTTTGATGGTCTGCCGGCCATCAGCAATCTGCCGAGCCGTGCCGCCGACCTGCCCGACGGGGATATGCCCGACACGGATGAGCGCATACCCGACACGGCGGCGGAGGAGCAATTTGAAACGGCCTCCGTGTCCGCTCGACCGACCGAGGCGGCGGTACATTCCCCCATCCTCTTGGATCGCGCCCACTTCCCGCTGGGGCACGGTCTGGGGGAGGAGGAGCTGCTCCTGCTGGGGCTGATCCTGCTGCTGCTTCACGAGGATGGGGGCGAGGGGGAGAACGACCTGCTCCTGACGGTGCTGTTGCTGGGCTTTTTGCTGTTCTGCGGGTAATGTGGATATGGTCACGGGGGAATGCTCGGCGTAGCATTTCCCCGCGATCTTTTTACGGAGTGGGGAGGGCAACTGTAACCACTTTTTGAATATTTCCCGTAAACGCTGGACAAATGCAGAAAAATGTGATATACTATCTCTGTGTTGAATTTTTCTGCAGATCGGAGGGGCGTATATTCCCATGCTTACCTATGCCGAGCGACATGAACGGCTCATGAGCCTGCTTCGGATCGTGACCTTCAGCCTGCTGATGGCAGGTCTTGTGGCGGTGGAGTTGTACCTGCACCACGCCGTCATCCCGGACTTCCTTAACGACCTGAAGGAAGCCGACCATAAGAACAGCGCATGGATCGGCAAGGAGCTGTCCTATATGCTCCCGTTCCTGACCCTTGCCGTCTTCCCCTACCTGGTCTACCGCCGTGCGGAGCGGGGCAGTATGCCCGCCGGGACGATCTGCCCCGCCGTGCGCCGTTTGCAACGGGAGAAGGCGTGGGAGATACTCCTGACCGCTGTCCTGATCTACGGGGTCATCTTGCCGTACTGCATCCATCTGAGCAATGTCGGCTACGAGGCCGCGCTGGCGGAGGCCTTGGCCTCGGGCACATCGGTGCCTCAGACCGAAGGGAAGGCCGACGATAAGCTGATCTACCATCTGGTCGAGTGGTTCATCCGTCAGTTTATCCCGCTGTCGTTGCTGGGGCTGTACCACGCGGCGCGCGCCGCCGAGCCGGAGGAGAAGACTCTGCCGCAGGGCGACCGCACGGCGGGGGAGGCAGACGCATGAGCCACCGCAAAAGGATGAGCCGTGGGAAGGTGATCTTGGGCGGTGTGGCAGCGGGAGCCGCCGTGGCGACCGTGGCTTACGCCGAGGTCATCACTTCGGTGGTCGCCCGCCGTCGCTCCGGGTTCCGCAGTCGCGTGTCCGCCAAGTGTACCGGTAAGAGCCGCGAGGATGCACAGAATCAGGAGTTGAAGCAAGCGGCTGAGCGATTGCTGTCCGTCCCGACCGAGGAGGTCACGCTGGTCAACCGCGAGGGCATGACCCTGCACGGGCATTGGTATCATGCGGAAGATCCCCGTCGGCTCCTGATCTTAGTCCACGGCTGGCACAGCAGCTGGAATCGGGATTTCGGCATGACTGCCCCCTTCTACCACGAGCAGAACTGTGAGCTGTTGCTCGTCGAGCAACGCTGTCACGGAAACAGTGAGGGGACTATGATCTCCTACGGAGACCGGGAACGATACGATGTGCTGGACTGGCTGGCTTACGCCCGCACCCTGCACCCGGAGCTTCCGGTCTACCTGTGCGGAGTCTCCATGGGTGCCGCCACCGTCCTTCTGTGCGCCGGGGAGCCCATTGCCGATGGGGTCACCGGCATCATCGCCGACTGCGGGTACACCGTCCCCCGTCCGGTGGTGGAGCCGAGCGTTCGCCGCCTCATGGGGCGTGCGACTCCCGCAACTATGCTGGGGGTGGAGGTCTGCTGTCGGATTCACGGCGGCTTCTCGCTGGAAGGGTGTTCCACGATCGAGGCTCTGCGCAAGAACAAGGACATTCCCGTGTTCTTCATACACGGAGACGCGGATCAGTTGGTGCCGTACTCCATGACGCTGGAGAATCACCTGGCCTGTGCGGCTCCCCGAGAGCTGTTGCTGGTGCATGGCGCGGGTCATGCCTCCGCTTATATGACGGATCCCGATACCTATCAGGCTCGCGTGTCGGCATTCTTTGCGGCATGGGACGAGCGGCTTTCCAATAATTGATTTTGAAGAAAGGGGCTGTTCCAATGCCCATGCAGACTGACGAAGAAAAGCGCACGACTTCCCCACACGATGAAGAAACAGCGGGAGCGGAGATGGCGCAGACCGATATGGATCGAAAAAAACATCTTGGCGCGAAGGCCGTCAGCTTCCTGTTGCTCGGGATCGTGGCGGTGGTGCTGTTCCTGATCGTCAATATCCAAGCGGTGACGGATTTCTTCCGCACGGTGGGCGGGCATATCGCCCCCTTGGTGGTGGGAGCCGTGATCGCCTATCTGTGTGACCCGATCCTCCGCTTCTATGAGTATACCCTGTTCCGACGGGTCAAAAGCAACGGCCTGCGGCGGGGCATATCCCTGTTCTTGACCATGGTAACGGCTCTGGGTGCGCTTGCCCTGATCCTTGTGATGATCGTTCCGCAACTGGTGGACAGCATCCGCAGCTTAGTCTCCAACTACGATAAGTATTTGGGTGACCTTCTTCGCTTTGTCCAGCGGCTGGTGGATCAGTTCACTAAGGATATGCCGGTCGAGATCAATATCTCCTCCAAGGAGCGATTGATCGCACTGCTTACGGATGTGTTCGGCTCGGTCGAGGATTTCTATAATGAGTTCGTTGCCCCGATCATCGGCTCGATCAATCCCGGGGAGACCGTGTGGGGAGCCGTGGGCGGCACCTTTACCTTCTTGAAGAATTTCGTGCTGGGGCTCTTCATTGCGCTCTACATATTGACCTCCAAGGAGAAGCGGATCGGACAGATACAGAAGTTCCGCCGCGCCATGCTCAAGCCCGAGACGGATGCCAAGCTGACCTCCCTCGTTTCCCTCGTGGATCGCTCCTTCGGCGGCTTTATCTACGGCAAGCTGATCGACTCCATCATCATCGGTATCCTGACCTTTGGTCTGATGACCGTGCTGGATGTGTCTCCGTATAACCTGCTGATCGCTACCTTCGTGGGCGTGACCAATATCATCCCGGTCTTTGGCCCCTTCATCGGAGCCATTCCGTCCTTCCTGATCGTGCTGATCTCAAACCCCTCCAAAGCGTTCCTGTTCATTATCCTGATCCTTGTCATCCAACAGCTGGACGGGAATATCATCGGTCCCAAGATCTTAGGGGACAACGTCGGGGTCAGCTCTCTGACCGTGTTGATCGCCATCACCCTGTGCGGGTCGCTCTGGGGGGTGGGCGGAATGCTCATCGGTGTGCCCCTCTTTGCTGTTGTCATCGAGGTGGTACGGCGTACTCTGGAGGCACGGCTGGCCGCCCGCGGGGAGCCTACCGACACCGCTGCCTACTACCCGAAGGATGCACTGACGGATGTCGAGCGTGACCTGTACTACGAGCACGCAGGCCTTCGCTACCGCTACGAGCACAGTCGCCTCAAGCAACGGGTGGATCGTGTGCTGGAGAAGATGTCTCGTGGGCGGAAGGATCAGTCGATCGATCCCGATGCAGAAACGGAAGAAGATGGGGATGATACCCTGACACAGCAAGACAACAGAAAGGAGTGAGCAAGTCATGATCAACGGATCCGATCAAGAGTCGACCGCCGAGGGCGAGCGTCGCGGTTTCTGGCGTCAGTTCGGCAAGCGCACGCTGGTATTTTTCATACTGGCCTGCATAGCCTTACTGTTGTACCTGATCATCAATATTCCTGCGATCACCACCTTTTTCGTCAGCGTGGGCGGGCATATCGCACCGCTGGTCTGGGGGGCCATCATTGCCTATCTTGCCAACCCCATCCTGAATCTGTATGAGTACAAGCTCTTCCGCCGCATCAAGAAGAACGGACTGCGGCGGGGGCTGTCGCTGGTGCTGACGGTCGTGTCCCTCTTGGGGATCATCGTGCTGGTGGTGATGATGATCGTCCCCCAGCTGCTGGACAGCCTGACCACGCTGGTCACGAACTTTGACGACTACCTGAAATCCCTCTTGGAGTTCCTGAACGGCATCCTCCAGAAAGTGACGGGCGGGTCGGATTGGTTGGATATATCCAGCCCCGAGAAGCTGGAAGAGCTGCTTAACCGTTTCTACCAGAACTCCAGCGGACTTATGGATCGTGTCAAGCAGTGGCTGAAGGAATTTAATGTGGGCGGAAGTGCCATGGCGGCCGCCAAAGGGGTCTTTGGCTTCCTGACGGATTTCGTGCTGGGTCTGTTCATCGCCTTCTATATTCTTGCATCTAAGGAAAAGCGGGTTGCTCAGATACGCAAGTTCCGTCGCGCCGTATTCACCGAAAGGATGGATAGCCGCGTGACGACGGTGGTCAGCATGGTGGACTCCAGCTTCGGCGGCTACATCAAGGGGACCCTCATTGACTCCTTTCTGGTGGCGGTACAGGTGTTCCTGCTCATGACCATTCTGGATGTCTCGGACTATAACCTGCTGATCGCTACCTTCGTGGGGATCACCAACATCATCCCGGTGTTCGGCCCCTTCCTGGGAGCTATCCCCTCCTTCTTCATCGTCCTGATCTCCAACCCCGGCAACCTCTCCAAGTGCTTGGTGTTCGTCATCATCATTCTGGTCGTCCAGCAGATCGACGGCAACATCATCCTGCCTCGAATATTGGGGGACAGCACGGGTGTCAGCCCGTTGGCGGTGCTCATTGCCATCACCCTGTGCGGCTCCCTCTGGGGCATCATGGGTATGGTCATCGGTGTGCCACTGTTTGCGGTGCTTCTGGAGACGGTGCGGCGGTATCTGGAGTACCGTCTGCGGCTCAAGGGTGAGCCGACCGATACGGCAGACTACTACCCTGCCGATACGTTGGCCAATCCCGAACGGGATATGTACGACTCACGCTCCGGCCTGCGCTACCGCTACGAGCACAGTCAGCTCAAGGTGCGGGTGGATGCCCGCCGTGCAGAGCGAAAGGCTCGGCGAGAGGCGCGTCAGGACAAGAAACAGACAAAGAACAAGAAAGGCAAGTAAGCTAAGGCAATCGACGCACAGGAGCGCACCCCGCCCGTGTGCGGACAGCATATATTTTTCATAGGAGATGATTTTTCATGATGGATCAGGAGAATCAAAACGCAAAGCGGGGCGGTATCTCGGTCGAGACCGCGCATATCTTCCCCGTCATCAAGAAGTGGCTTTACTCGGAGAAGGACATTTTCCTGCGGGAGCTGGTGTCTAACGCGGCGGATGCCGTGACTAAGCACAAGCGGCTCTGCTCCCTCGGCGAGGCTGAGAGTGACGGTACCGCCTACCGCATCGACGTGACACTGGATGTGACCGCCAAGACCCTGACCGTGTCGGATAACGGCATCGGCATGACCGAGGAGGAGCTGCTCAAGTATCTGGGCAGTATCGCGCTCTCCGGTGCGATGGAGTTCATCCAAAAGTATGAGGGGGATCAGAAGGACGGTAACAGTACCGGCATCATCGGGCACTTTGGATTGGGATTCTACTCCGCGTTCATGGTGGCGGATGACATTGAAGTCGTGACCAAGTCATGGAACGGCTCGCCCGCCGTGCGCTGGGTCTGCCACGCGGACGGCAGCTACGAGCTGTATCCCGCCGAGCGGTCTCTGCACGGCACCGACATCATCCTGCACATCACCGAGGAGGAGAACGAGTATCTCAACGCGCAGAAGCTGAAGGATATGCTGGACAAGTACTGCTCCTTCATGCCGACCGAGATCTACTTCACGGACGAGGATGCCGATGAGGACGAGGCCCCTGCGGAGGAGGCCGAGGGCGAGAAGAAGCCGCCCGAGGAGCCGAAGCCGGTCAACGATATCCACCCCCTGTGGCAAAAGGCTCCCTCCGAGTGCACCCCGGAGGACTATAAGACCTTCTACCGCAAGGTGTTCCATGACTACCGCGAGCCGCTGTTCTGGATCCATATCAACGCGGACTACCCGCTCAACTTCAAGGGTATCCTCTACTTCCCGCGTCTGGACAACCAGTATGAGTCCATCGAGGGACAGGTCAAGCTGTACTACAACCAGGTCTTTGTGGCGGATAACATCAAGGAGATCATCCCGGAGTACCTGCTCATGCTCAAGGGCGTGCTGGATTGCCCCGAGTTGCCGCTGAACGTGTCCAGAAGCTACCTGCAGAACAACACCTATGTCAGCAAGGTCTCGGCGCATATCGTCAAGAAAGTCTGCGACAAGCTCAACTCCCTCTGCAACACCGAGCGAGAGGCATATGAGGCGGTCTGGGACAGTATCAAGCCCTTCGTGGAGTATGCCTGTATGCGCGACCGCAAGTTTTACGACCGCGCCAAGGATGCCATCCTCCTGACCCTGACCGACGGCAGCCATGTCACCGTGGCGCAGTACGCCGAGAAGGCCAAGGCAGACGGACACGCCGCCCCCGCCGAGGAGGGGAAGGAGCCGGTGGTCACGGTCTACTATACCACCGACCGCGCCCTGCAGGCTCGGTACATCTCGCTCTTTGAGGGACAGGGCATACAGGTCGCCGTGATGGATCAGCTGATCGATACCCAGTTCGCCCAGATGTTGGAGAATTACAACAGCGAGGTCAAGTTTGCACGGGTAGATGCCGATCCTGCGGCCGCCCTGCGCGGGGACGGCGAGATCACCGAGAATGCCGCCTTGGTCGAGCTGTTCCGCAAGGTCAGCGGGAACGAGAAGCTGGAGGTCAAGTTCGAGAGCCTCAAGGATGCCTCCCTGCCTGCCATGCTGACGGTCTCCGAGCAGTCACGCCGCATGGAGGAGATGATGAAGATGTATGCCATGCAGGTCGGCGGCAAGGATGACGCCCCCGCCTTCCCGACCGAGTACACCTTGTTGTTGAACACCGCCTCAGAGTTGATGCGGAAACTGACCGACCTGACTGCCGAGGGCGTATCCGAGACGGATACGACTCGTGCTGAGACCATCGCTAAGCAGGTCTGGCAGCTCTCGGTGCTGGCGCAACGCCGCCTGACGGCTGACGAGCTGGAGGACTTTTTGGCGGGGAGCTACGCCCTGCTGGGTCAGCTCTGATGCCCATGACCGAGGGAGACGGCCTCCTGCCCGTGAGTTTCCTGTCGGCGGAGAATGCCGAGCTGCGGGGATATGACAGCGGCATCGTCCTTTCCAACCTGTCGCGGCTCCTGCCGCGGCGGGTGCGGATGGGAGAGGCCGTCCTCGCCGAGCTTTGGGAACTGGCGGGCGCGGCTCTTGCCGATGCCGGGGGAGACCCGGACATCCTGCGCAGTATCCTGCTTGCCCTCCAAGCCGAGGGTGGGCAGGATGCCCCGCCGGAGCTGTTGTCCGCGCTCCTTCCCGCTGATCGGGAGCTGTTGCTCCGCACACTGCCCGCTGTGACCCTTTTCGAGCGGCTGGTGCTCTACCGCTTCTTGGATGAGCAGGAGCCGGCAGGTCGGCTGTCTCTGCTCCCCCTGCGGGAGGTCGCGCCATCGGCACGCAACCGGATCGCCTACATGAGCGGCTCGCTGGCGGATAAGGCCTACCTGCGCTTTTCGTCACTCTTGCCGGATGCCCGTGCGACGGATGTCCACAGCTTCGTGGATGCCTGCGAGGAGGTCTACAACGGCCTGTGTCAGTTCTGCATCCTGCCGCTGGAGAGTGCCGAGGAGGGACGGCTGACCGCCTTCTCGCGGCTCATCATCCGCTACGGCTTGCAGACCGTCGCGGTCTGCGACGTGAACCGTCATGGCTCCGGCGGCCGCCACACCCGCTTTGCCCTCCTGTGCATGGGGGACGGGGAAATGGTGTTTCGGTGCGGTCAGGGCTTTCCCCGTCCGCAGGTTCTGGAGCTGTTGCACACCTCCCGCACTCAGCCGTCTGTGACGGATGTGCTGTGCGCGGCGGATCTCTGCGGCCTGTCGCTCCTGCGCGCCGACAGCCTGTCGGCGACGGATGCCGTCATGGTCGCGCAGGGAAGGGAGACCGATGTCGAGGGCTATTCTCAAACCGAAGGCCTGCCGATCCTGCTCTCCTTTGCCCTCTGCCCGCCCGACGGTCGACCGGATGAGGCGGCACTGTCGGTCTTCCTCCGCTGGCTCTCGCTGGAGGCGGGAGATGACATCCCAACGGGGTGCTACGGACAGCTCAATGATGCATGATATGATACGATATACATGAAAGGAATCGATTGAAAATGGAACACTTTACCTACAAGCCGACCGGCGTTTGCTCTCGCGGCATTGATATTGACCTTGTGGGAGACCGCATCGAGAAGGTCACCTTCACGGGCGGTTGCTCCGGCAACACCCAGGGCGTGGCGGCACTGGTCGCGGGGATGGACATGGACGAGGCGATCCGTCGCCTGTCCGGCATCCGTTGCAGCGCCAAGGCGACCTCCTGCCCGGATCAGCTGGCGCAGGCACTCAAGCAGATACGCGCACAGCGCAATGCCGGGTAAATACAGACAACGTGGAGAAGGATCCTTATGAACGAGAAAGAAACTGTCGATACCTCAACGACACCACACCGATGGCAGGACAGAGCTTCCCGCCTCGGTCGATGCCTGCTTGACCCGGAGAAGCCGTGGCTGTATTTATGGGTCGCGTTCGCCCTGGTGCTCGTGATCGAAAGTCTGGCGCGCCATGCGTTCTTCGGCAGCATCCTGTTTCTGGTGCAGAACCCGATCGCCTTCCTGATCTGCGTGGGCATGGTGGCAAGCACCCTGCTCTTGTCGCTGTTCTGCCCCAAGCGGGTGCCCATGCTGGCCTGCTTAGCGTTTATTTGGTTCGTCCTCGGCATGACCGAGTTCATCCTGCTTTTCAACCGTGTCACCCCCTTGACGGCCGTGGACTTCTCGGTCTTCTTCAGCGTACTGCCGATCATGGATAACTACTTGAAGAAGTGGCAGATCATCGGCATCATCGTTGGGCTGATCCTCTGTATCGCGGGGCTGGTCGTCCTGTTCATACGAGCTAAGACCTGCCGGTTCCATTGGAAGCGTGCCGTGATCTCGCTCGTCTCTGCGGTGGGCGCGACCGCCCTGCTGATCGTGACCGGCTTTGCTTGCGAGAACGTGACCTCGAACTTCACCAATCTCAAGAACGCATACGATGATTACGGCTTTGCCTACTGCTTCTTTGTCAGCATCGTGGATCGCGGCGTGGATAAGCCGGATGCGTATGGTCAGGAATATGTACAGGGCATTTTGGAGACCATTCCGAACAAGTCAGATGACTCGGGTGAACAGACAGCTACCCAGCCCAATGTCATCATCGTGCAGCTGGAATCCTTCTTTGACGTGACCACTCTGCAGGGTGTTACCTACTCAAAGGAGCCCCTGCCCAACCTGCGACAGCAGATCACGCAGTACCCGAACGGACTTCTGGAGGTTCCCGTGATCGGTGCCGGAACCGTCAACTCGGAGTTTGAGATATTGACCGGTATGCGGGTGCAGGATTTCGGCGCGGCGGAGTACCCCTTCAAGTCGGTTCTGACCCGTGAGACCTGTGAGACGGTCGCGTATGACCTGCTGAAGTCCGGCTACCGCACCCATGCGATCCACAACCACCAGGGGTCATTCTACGGGCGGGATGAGGTGTACAAGCACCTCGGCTTTGAGGATTTCACCTCCATTGAGTATTTCCGCGACCCTGAGTTTAACGAGAACTCCTGGGCGAAGGACACCCTTCTGACCGAGGAGATCTTAGAGCTGATCAACGGAACGACCGAGCGAGACTTCGTGTTCGCCGTGTCGGTGCAGGCACACGGAAAATATCCGAGTGAGTACCAACCGGGGGAGGACGATGTGCAGGTGACCGGCGGCATCGAGGATGCCGAAAGTCTGGCGAAGCTCAATTACTATCTGGGGCAGCTCTACGAGGTGGATCAATTCATCGGGGAGCTGTATCGGGCAGTCATGGAGCTGGAGGAGGAGACGGTGCTTGTCTTCTACGGAGACCACCTGCCCAGTCTGGCCGGCGACGAGTGCCTGACCTTGACCACGGGTGAGTATCAGACACCATACTGGATCATCTCCAATTATGACCTCGACATGAGCGTGTCAGCAGGTGGGGAACTGTATGCCTACCAGCTGTTCCCGTTGGTCATGCAGCTGATCGGGAACGACGAGGGACTGATCAACCGGTTCCACGCCGCACGCAAGGGCATGGATACCTATCTGGAGGATCTTGCAACACTGGAGTACGACATTCTGTACGGCGAGAAGTATGCACTGGATGAGCAGTACCCGATCATGGAGAACATGACCATGGGCACCCGCCCCATTTCCATCACATCCGTGACTGTGCAGGAGGATGGTTTCATCTATGTGAGCGGAAAAAATTTCACCCCCTACAGCGTTGTCGCCATCGACGGAAGCGAGCGGGACACACAGTTCGTGGACGAGCATACCCTCATTGCAGAAAAGGGACTCTTGGATGACCTGAGTTTCTCCTCGATTATGGAGGTAACCGTGCGCCAGACCTCCCGAAACGCCAAGACCCTGTCCGAGACGGTGCCGTTCATCTTGGATATATCCTCGGATACCTCGGACAAGTGATGAAAGTAAGATCAAAAAAAAGAGCCTTTGCAGGAATGCAGAGGCTCTTTTGATATGTGTGCAGTGTGTTTATGACATCATCGCCGGCGCGATGGCTGCCAGAAGGGTCTCGTAGTCAGCCGAGCCGACATGGCGGAAGATGATCTTCCCCTCTTGATCCAGCACGATGGTCACGGGCAGGGAATCCGAGCGGCCGATGGCATCAAAGACCGTGCCGCCCATGCAGGCATCGCTTGCATCAAAGGCGAATCGGATGGCGGAAAACACGTTCTCGCGGATGTAGGCAAGAGCGGAGGCCTGTGCCTTCTCGGTCGCATCGGTGGAGATGGCCAGTACCTCGACCTGCCCCGCAAAATCCTTGGCCAGTTGCTCAAACTCAGGCAGCTCCTTCTTGCAGGGGCCGCACCAGGAGGCCCAGAAGTTGACGATCACGATGCTGTCTCGATGCTCGGACAGGGTGAATGTCTCGTCCTTGCCCGCCTCGGGAACCGTGAAGTCCGGGCAGAAGTTGCCCACCTCGTAGCCGTATTCCTGCGGCAGCTCGGTCACGGTGCTGTCATCCTTGCGGAAGTTGTAGTACCAGATCGCCCCGCCCAGCACAGCTACGGCCAGCACGGCGGCTGTGATCTGACAGACCTTGCGGCGGCGGGTCAGCTTCCGTGCCTGCGCGTCTGCGGCCTCCGGCTCTGCGGGAGCAGACGTCGTGTCACCTCCGATGGCGGCGGTGGGGTCGGCAATGAAGTAGCGGGAGCCGCTCCGATGGATGGCGTTGGTGGGGCATACCGGGATGCAATCCCCGCAGTGGATGCACTCGTGATCCCCCACATGGCGGATGTCCATCTTGCAGGTGGTCACGCAGAGCCCACACTGAATGCAGGTCTGCCGATCCAACTTGACTCCCAGCATGGCGACCCGACAGAAGAAGCCGTAGATAGCCCCCAGCGGGCAGAAGAACCGACAGAAGAAGCGGAAGATGAAGACCGAGGCGACCAAGAAGACCACCAGCAGGCAGAATTTCCAGGTGAACAGCGGTCCCAGCATACCGAACATATCCGCGTTGTCGGGGTGGATCAGAAGGCTCAGTGCGCCGATCAGGGTGCCGTCCGGGCATATGTACTTGCAGAAGCCGGGGACGGCCAGCTTGTCCGAGAAGGCCAGCGGGATCAAGATCACCATGGCGACTAAGATCACATACTTAAAGTAGGAGAGCACCCGTGTTGCGCGGCTCTTTTTCAATTTCGGGGAGGGGATCTTGTGAAGCAGCTCCTGGATCAGCCCGAAGGGGCAGAGGAAGCCACAGATGGTGCGCCCCAGCAGGAGTCCGAGCAGGACAAAGATGCCGAACACATACGCGAGGGAGGAGGTCTTTGAGCTCGCCAGCGCGTTCTGCAGAGAGCCCAAGGGACAGGCACCCACGGCACCGGGACAGGAGTAGCAGTTCAACCCGGGGACACACAGATTCTTGGTATTGCCGGTGAATATCTTTCCGGTGGCAAAGCCCTTGAGGTTGGCGTTGTAGAGCAGGGCGGCGTAGACCTGTATCAGGCGCCGCTTGGAAGGCTTGTGGCGGCGTAACCAACCGCGCAGGCCTTTTTGATCCTTCTGATTGATTTGATTATCCAAGACCGATACACTCCGTACATATTTTCGTTGCTTTGACAAAGACCTCATGCATACTGCCGTTGAAGCAGCCCAAGAGGACGAGCGACAGGCCGACCGCCAGCAGGGACAGCCGCAGGATCAGCAACCGTCGTCTGCTCGTGCGGGCGGGAGCGGTGGGGGGCGGGAGTGGCTTTCCCGTCTTCATAAGCTCCTTGACGGTCGCGGCCTCCTTTTGCAGGAGTTTGTTCTGGGCGTAGACATACACAAGCCCCCCCGCCAGCAGGACGGCGAGGAAGGGCAGGGCAAACAGCACCGCGTGTGCCACCTCGCGATTGATGTCCTCGTTGGGGAAATGGGAGAAGTCCGCAAAGTAGAGAAACGGGAAGACAAGACACACGGCGGCGATCCCGCACAGGGCGCAGAGGAACCTCCGCGCGGTGCGCTTTATGTTCTGATAGGCGGCGGAGGCCTCGGCAAAGGCGGCCTCGCTCCCCTCCCGCGGGCTCTGCGGCAGGCGGGCAGCTTGCTTTTTCAGCCGATCTGACAGCATGAGCTCCGGGGCACGCTCCGGTCGGGGAGCGGTCTTGCGGGTCAGTACCGATATGACCATCCCCGCGACCAGTGCGACCAGCCACACGCACACGAAGGGCACCAGCTGACGCAGGCGTTCCCCCGCGATGGCGCGGGAGTAGATAGGAATGGCGTTGGCGGCGTGAGCGACCGCGAGATCGGTCCGAAGGTCGCTCCAGCCCTCCTCCTCGGCCTGTCGGCGGGTCTCCTCCCGCGCCTGCTCCTTGGCATCCATGCCGTCGAAGTAGACGGAGGCCGTCTGGAGCAGGAATATACCCCCGAGCAGGATGGTCAGCACCAGAAAGAAGATGCTGTAGCCGTCCGAGAGGGTAGTTTTATTGCTTTTGCGCATGGTATCGTATCCTTTCCTGTTCGGATTCCGGGATCTATTGTACCACGTTGACCCGCAAATGTCAAGTGCCCGACGGGAGAATTCGCAAGGATAGGTGTGGCGTTAAGGCATCGACGTCGAAATAATTGAATACCGCTGTTGACAATTTCTTGACTTTATGGTATAATTTCCATCGTATCGGCTCAATTTTGCCGGCATAGTATCATAAGGAGAACATACACAGTGAAAAGAATATGGAGCGGACTGCTTGCGGCAGCCCTCGTTGTCTGTGCCATGCTAACTACAGGATGCGATGAAATTGCCCTGCCGGAGGGAGCAACCGAGAGTGCCACGGTCGATGTATTGCAGATCCAAGGCGAGAAGGGTGACAAGGGCGACCAAGGCATCCAGGGCGAGAAGGGTGACAAGGGAGACCAAGGCGAGCAAGGCATCCAAGGCGAGAAGGGTGACAAGGGCGACCAAGGCATCCAGGGCGAGAAGGGTG
>CAYXBU010000036.1:0-21437 GCA_964463245.1 uncultured Clostridium sp.
CCCACCCCCGCATACAGTATCCCGAAGGACTGCCCACGCGAGGTCAGTCCGAAAGGAGGCATATGTATGGATCAGGGTCGAGATGAGCGGTTGCCCGCCGTCAGAGCGGGGCGGTGGGAGGTGGGTCGCCCGACGGACGGGCGCGGCGGCATCCCCCACCCGCCGCAGGACGGCGCAAGTTCGGTCGCCGTCGAGCGCAGACGGCTGTGGGGAGCGGGGGAGCGGCGGCTCCTGCTCCCGGGGCTGTTTTTGCTGATCCTGCTGGCATTCCTGATCCCCGCGCTCCGACAGGCGGCACGGGCGGGCGGCGGGAGTCGTGGTTGGACGGTCGGCGGTCTGCGGGAGACCATCTGCCGTGCGCTGGTCTCGGTCGGCCTGCCCCCTACGAATACCCCGCTATTTAGCACCGGTGAAGCGTGGACGACTGCCGCCGCCACCGAGACCGAGAGCGGGGCAGGGGAGACCGCCGCCGAGCCGTCGGGTCGCCCCCCGCAGGAGACTCCCTCCGAGGCGGTTTCCGAGCCGTCCTCCGACACGGTTTTCGACTCGCCAGCCGAGACCGCCCCTCCCGCCGCCGAGTCGGACACCCTCCCGAGCACGGATGTCCCGATCGAGGTCATCTGCCGCGACATGAGTGAAAGTGAGCGGGGCTATACCCACCTGTGGAACGAGACCGATCTTGTTCCCGACCTCGCCTTGGGCACGTGGACACCGCCCGACGAGTCCCCCACGGTGCTGTTGGTCTGCTCCCATCCCTACGAGACCTACGCGGATGACCCGCAGACCACCATCAGCGATATAGCCGCGACACTGGCGGAGGAGCTGCGTACACGCGGGGTGCGGGTGATCTTCGTGGGGAATGCGCTGTCGGGTCTGACCGCCGCCTCCTCGGTGCGGGAGTGCTACACCCGCACGCAGGCTCTGGTGCGCTACTACTGCCGCCTGTACGGGAATATCTCGCTGGTGTTGGATCTGCGCCGCAGTGCCGAGACGGTCGGGGAGGCGCGGCTGGCTCCGATCGGGGAGGTGGACGGCCTGCGGGTGGCGCAAGTGCGGGTGGTGGTGGACGGCCTGCGGATCGGGACTGACACGAGCGACTCGTCGGATATCGCGGCGGCGGTCGCCCTGCGAAAGGCTCTGTTTGAGCGGTCGCCCACCCTCTCCCGCCCCGTGTACCTGCGCGCCTCGCAGGGGCTGATCGCGGCGGCTTCGGACGGCTCTCTCTCCCCCTGCCTGCTGACGCTGGAGCTGGGCGGGAGCGGCAACCGCCGTGACGAGGTCACCGCCGCCGTCCCCTTCCTGGTCGGTGCGCTGGCCGCCGTGCTGGGCGGGGCTTGAGGCAACACCGCACAATTCACGGCAGAGCCTTTTTTACTCACTTACTTGCATAAAATCCGTCATATTTCGCAAATTCCCTTCGCGTAGGGTAAACTACGCGTGCGGAAATTTGTCTCATCTGACGAATTTTCTGACTGCGCAATTGAGCAAAAAGAATTGTGCGGCGGTGCCTTGAGTCGCCGACCGGAACAGCCGAGACGGACAAAAAGCCGTGCGGGCTCATGTCGAACATGAACCCGCACGGCTTGCTGTGGAGCTGGTGGCCGGACTCGAACCGGCGACCTGCTGATTACGAATCAGCTGCTCTACCAACTGAGCCACACCAGCACGAGGAGTATTATAACACATTCTCGCGGATTTTGCAATAGGTTTTTGAAAAAAATTTTGAAAAACCGCGCACGGCTCCCGCCGACAGTCGCAAAAGGGCGACACACGCCCGCGTATAAGGCTATATCCCGCAGGTCATACTAAGGGCGGACGGTTCAGAGCAATGCCCGACCCTCTGCGGCGGCGGCTCTGTCCGCCCGTATGTGCGTCCGTGCGGGCGAGCCGACCCGACGGACGGAAAGGACTGGGTATTACCATGATCATGGATCGCATTGCGCTGATCCTGTCCATCATCGGGGCGTTGAACTGGGGCAGCATCGGGCTATTCCGCTTTGATGTCGTCGCGTGGATATGCGGCGGCGCCTCCTCGATCTGGGCGAGGATCATTTACACGGTGGTCGCGCTGGCAGGCATCTGGTGCATCTCGCTCCTGTTCCGCACAAGGGAGACCTTCGAGGGGCTGGAGGAGAGCGACGGCCGAGCCGCGAAATAATCGGGACAGGGGGGATCGTGCCGTTCGGCAAGGACGGCGCGGTTCCCCTTGTTCTGCCTTGATGATCCATCCTTTTGATATTGGCAGATCACCCGACCGCTTCTTGACAGCCCCAACAAGGTGTGATATATGGTGGGACGAAAGCTCTCCCGATCGATGATCTTCAGATGCTCTAGGCAGTCTCCGAATTCACTCATCTTCTGTAACCTGCTTTCTTCGGCAAATAAGGAGCGGGGAGGAGCCTTATTTGGCTCCTCCCCGCCGAATTTTTGATCAGTTCTCGTGGCTTTCGTCGATGGTGGCAGGCGCGGCCGTCTCGGCACCGCAACGGCAGAACAGCGACAGCACCATGAACATCACGCCCAGCGATACCGATTCAAAGCCGATGAGATCAAAACTCACGACATCCTCCGTGAAGGCCTCGATCAGCCCGCTGACCAGAGCCGCCAGCACCCGCGCCCCGATCGGGATGCAGATGGTCAGGATGCCCAGACGGAACAGCTCGCGGCTGCTCTCCATGCAAAACGGAGTGCCGTCGGCCAGCTCACCGGCGAAGTAGTGCATGGCGAACCATGCCAGCACCGCCTCTGCGGCGCAGACGATCAGGGAGGAGGTCACGGCGGCGTAGACGGTGCCCATGCCCCGACCGGTCTCATTCTCGATGAGACTCTCAAGGGTCACGTCGCCGATCTGAATGTCCCCGATGCCCAGTCCCAGGCTGACCAGCCCGACTAAGCTGAGGGCACCGCTCACGATGGCGAGAATGAAAATGATCTTGCTGAAAATGCGGCCGAGCTTGGCCAGAGTCTGAATGGTGGAGAGTGTTTTCATGTCGTATCTCCTTTAATTCATAGTGCCATCCCCACCCATCAGGTCGGTCATCTCGCGGATGTGCTCCAGCGGGAAGGGGGGCTCACACAGCGGCTTGAGGGCAACGCTCATGAGCTTCATGGGGTTGTCGTCGGCGGCCACGCGGTTGGAGTCCAGCGCGCCACAACGGCGGCAACGGTGGATGATCGCCCACTCGCCGCCCTTGCGTACCCAGACGGCGATTGGCTCCATGAGGCCGCCGCAGTCCGAGGCGCGGTCGCCTGGCTCTATATCCACGTGCAGGCTGGACAGGCAGTTTGGGCAGTGGTTTCGGTGGTCAGAGCCGGCGTTCTCCGGCGTGACCAGCCTGCCGCAGAGCTTACAGGTGAAACTGTCGCGGCAGGGATGGGTCTTGTAGTAGTCCTTCTCGTATTGCTTGCGCTTGTTCTCGCGGTTCATTCGTTCCTCCCGTATCTTGTAGCCATGTGCCGGGAAGGATCGGCAGGAATAGAAAGTATTGTGGATTTGCCGACCTCCCGGTCAGCCCACAATCTCCAGTGATAAAGAAATCTGCTTCAAAAAATGATCTCCTGTTGGTATGGATTTATTTTGACAATGCTCTTTTGGTCATCCTTGATCGGTCAGCTCGCTCTTGATCAACAGCATAGCGGCGCTGAACTGGGTGGTGAGCATCTCGCCGAGCTGAGCCTCGGTAAAGGAGCAGGCACGGGTGGCGCAGAGTGCGCCGATGCCGAACGTGTAGACCCAGACGGCCTCAAACAGCCGCCGCGCCTGCGCGTCGGTCAGACCGTAGTCTGCGCAGATGGCTTGGACACATACCTCGACCTCGCTGCCCAGCGAGCCGAACAGACCCTCGAAGCCGGTGTTCTGTGCGTATTCCTGCATGAACAGGAGCTGGTATAGCTTCGGCTCCTGCAGGCCGAACCGCACCATCTGCATGCCGATGGATTTGAAGCGCGGCAGGCCGGGCAGGGGGGTGTCGGCGTAGCTCTCAAAGCGTTTCATGGCGGCCTCGCGCACAGCGACCTGCAGCTCCTCCATGTTTCGGAACACGGTGAATATGGGTCTTGCCGAGCTGCCGAGTGCTTGCCCCAGCTCTCGTGCAGTCAACCCCTCGATCCCTCTTGTCGACACCAGCAGCAACGCCGTGGCGACGACCTCTTCTTTTGTAAATTTCGGTTTGGGTGGCATCTGATCCCCTCCTTTTTTGCAAAAACCATTCGTTTTGAAACGGATGTTTTTATTATAGCACCGACCGCGCAGTTTGTCAAGGGGAAACCGCAAAAAGTTTTCATGAATTTTTCTTCATCCGGCTTGACACGACGGGGCGCCTGTGGTATACTATTCCTATAATTCCAGATATTCCCAAAAGACACATAATGCAAAGGTCAACGGAGCGGTGGTCACGACCTATGCACCAGTGCCGGTCGCCGCTGCGACCCTCGCCTTCCGCCAAAGGGCGCGGCGAGAGGCGGCGTGACGATCTCTCAATAGTCAACAAGTAGAGGAGGAACTTCCGGTGAAGGAGTTGTTGATCGGCAGGCGCGTGTCGCTCGGCGGATGCAACGGCATCATCGTGGCGTACACGGAGACCCCGCAGGGCAGGCACATCTCTGTCCGATGGGAGGACGGAAACTGCGCGGGGATGACAAAGCCGTACGCCTTCCCCGCCGTATTCCTGCGGCACGGAATGCAGGTAACGGACGGCAGTGCGGAGCTTGCCGAGATGCTGGATGCCGAGCGAGCCTATGTCGCCGCCCATACCTGCTCGGAATGCGGTAGCCATGCGGAGAGGCTGTATAAGATCTCGGAACGGACATACTGCCCGAGTTGCCGACACAAGCTCAGAAAGTGTGCCTCCTGCGGGATATACACGGATTTCGAGCGTATGTGCTGGTCGCCGGATGGCGCATACCGCTGTCCGTCCTGTTTTGATACACGCTATCCGCCTGTCACAAGGGATCTCACGGAGCCGTCCGACTTTCCGACGATATCCATACAAGCACGGCTCCCTCGCGCGTGTACCAACGAACACAAGCTGTTCTGCGTTACGGCGCAGGTCATGACGAGCAAGGGGACGGTCAGCGGCCGCAACAGCATCCGTCTCTACTACTGCGAGACCTGCGACCGATATTTCCTCACGACCGCCTCGTGGGATCATTACGTCAGGCAATTCGGTCACATTTGCCTGCCCCATGTCTGCTCGGAGGAGCGCGGACGGTCGGAAATCCGCGCCCCCGGAGACGTGGAGCCTGCCGCGCACCTTCCTCGTCTGTCTGCGGATATGTTGACCGACACGGAGGAGTATGAGCTGGTCTGATCCGAACCCGATCACCCCAAATAAGTTCGCCCCTGCGGGAACATCCCGCAGGGGCGAATGGTTTTCATAGAAGGGTTCCGAGATATGCGGTATCAATCGCCCGGCACATACAGACCCTCGGGGATCGGCTCACCCGCCTTGTAGGCGCGGATGTATTCCCGCGTCCACTCGTAGTAGCTGTCGCCCGGGTATTCCACACCCTTGTAGGTGAAGTTACCGGCGATGGGCTCCAGCCCGCCCGAGTACTCCTGACTGAAGTTGTCTCCCCAGTAGACGTTGCCGCTCTGATCGGGCTGACGGAAGTTGACATCCCAGTGGTTGTACGCCCACAGGGTCACGAACTTGGGACGCACGGCGAAGGCCTTCTCCCAGTACTTCTTGTAGTAGCGACCGCCCTCGCGACCGCCGGTGCCGTTCTTCACGGTGGACTCCAGCGAGGAGATATTGCCGTTGAAGGTGGTCTTGCCGTAGGGCAGGACATTGATCTGCTCGAGGTTCCCATCCGCGTCACAGCCGCCGCGCCCCTCCATGAAGGGCGGGTCTTGGTGGAACGACCAGGTGTTCTTGATGCCGCTGTTGGTCCACATCTCGCGGATCTCGGCGACATCGCTCATGCCCAGGTAGGGCGCGGGCTGACCGAAGGTGTACATCATAAGGGGCTTGCCGTGGTAGTAGACCCACAGGTTCCGATAGCGGGGGTTGGAGATGAACACCTGCCAGATCTCCCGCGCGGTGTCCTCGTAGCCGCCCCGCTCCCAGCCCGGCTCGTTGCGAACGTTGTTCCAGAAGCTGATCTTGGGGTAGGGCTTGCCCTCGGCCTCCAGCTCCAGAGCCGCCTCTAAGATGACCTCGATGTTGTTCATGATGTCGTCGGGAGTACAGCCGCCGTTGAAGTTGGTCTGGTCGATGAAGATGAAATCAATGCCGGCCTCGGCGATCATGAGCAGGTTGTTCTTGGCCGCCCATGCATCCCGTCCGCAGTACATCCCCTGCGCGGGGGTCGCCCACCAGGCATAGCCCCAGTAGAGCTTGCTCAGAGCCTCGGTGCGGGCATTCCCCTTGAGTTTGGATGCCGCGACCACACTCGACAGAAGATCCTCGACCGACGGGCGGGTCGCATTGACACCGTTCACCCGATAGCGCGTGAAGTAGGGAATGTAGCCGACCCCGACCAAGGTCTCCAGGTCATCCGCCTCCAGCAGCTTTCCCTCATCCGGCGCGGGCGCGGGGCGTATCTCCATCTGCTCGTAGGGCAGGTAGCCCTTGCCTGAGATGCTGACATCATCCACGGTCGCGTTGCCCTCCGACACGATACGCAGGTAGCCGAACCCGCGCATGAGCTTGTCGAAGTGCGCCTCCTCCACGGCGTGGCTCTTGTCCAGCACGCTGAGATAGGTGTCCTTGCGGAGGATGCGCAGGATCAGGGTATACGCATCGTCGTCAAGTTCCTTCATGCTGAAGGTGATCTCGCCGTTCCGGTCGGCCAACCGCACACGGTAGCCGCGACTGATGTTGATCCCGTGGGTGCGGATCAGGGTCTCCACGGTGGCTTGCTCATCCATATTGCCGGTGTTGTGATACAGCTCGACCCGTCCTGCCTTGACGGTGAAGCGCAGGCCGCAGTAGTAGTAGCCCGCCGACAGGGGGGAGGAGGCACCGAGCTGGAATTGCATCTCGCCACTGCCGGGCAGGACGGTCGCCTCCAGCACGCCGTCCTCCACGCGCATGACCGTAGAGAAGATATTCTCGCGGCCGATCGCTCGGAAGACCAGCTTTCCGTCTCGGACGGACAGTCCGCCGCCTGTGCCGAAGAAGGCGTTGTAATCGTACAGATCCTGCTCAAAGCTCTCGGTGATCTCAAACGACTCCCCCTCGGCGACCTCGGGGTAGTCGGTGGGCAGGTTCTGAACGGGATCGGGGTCGGATATGGTGACGTGGCTGTAGGTAACAGTCCCGCCGTTGGCGGCCAGGGCGATGTGCCCCGCATCCGAGACGTTGTCGGCCTTGAGCCCGTGGATCAGGTGCCCGCGCAGGTAGCCGATGGCATACCCGTCCTCAAAGCGTATCTCCAGGAAGGGAACTGCGGCATCCCCGATGACCGCATACAGATTGATGGCCGAGCCGCTGTCCACGGCGCGGAGGGTCACTCCCTCGGTGACATTGAACAGCCCCATGGGCACCTCCATGTAGACGGTGTGCCCGTCGGAGGTCAGCTCCACGTTTTGATTTGCAAACTTCAGCCAGATGCCTGAGTCGTAGATGCCGTGGGAGGCGGAGTCCAGACGGAAACCCATGACAAAGGCGTTGGCCGTGTCGGCCTTGACCTCGGTCTCCAGCGTAAAGCGGCGGTAGCGGTCGGCGGTGGTCACATAGGATATGGCATCCCGACTGACCACCGTGGCGGTGGTGCCGTCCACCGTGGAGACGGTGTCCTGCGGGATCAGTGTGACCCCATAGGAATCGACTGCGGGGAGCGTGATCCCGCACACCTCGGCCATCACCTTGCCGTCGGCAGAGAGAGCCGACAGCGCGGTATAGACAAAGGCCGCCAGACGGTCGCGGTCAAGCGGGAGGTCGCCGTAGGAGCTGGACGGCAGGTTGCCGAGGATGCCCTTTACCTGTGCCTCTCGCAGAGCCTCACCTACCGTGATCTCCCCGTACCCCATGGCGCGGAGGAGCATGGTCAGACCCTGCCGTTGCGTGACGGCACCGTTGGGGCAGACCGTGTCAAAAAGAGTCGTGGCCGTCGCCTTCGTGCCGACCATGCGGGTCAGCACCGCGATGCAATCCTCTCGGATGCTGACTTCGGCGGCGGGGAGCATTCCGTTCTCCTGCAGGAAGGATACAGCCCCATTGATGCTTGCGTTTTCCATACCTACCTCCTCTCCGGCAACGGCGGCATACGGATTCTCGGTCGAGCCGTCGGTGGCACCGACCGCCAAAAACTCCATATGAGTCAAGCCGCCCTCAATGACCTGCACGGTCACGGTATTGGTCTTGCCGGGCTTCAGAAATGTTTCAAAGGAAGAATTGAAGAATTGGAACCAGCCCTGGGAGATGTCCACGACACGGACGGTCACAGAGCGGTTGTTGTTGACCGAGATCCGCAGTGTCGTGGCGACACCCGGCTGGGTGGTGGTGCGGACGTAGGCGTAGCAAAGCCCGCCCCGCTCCCCGCCGTCGATCCCCGTGAGGGTGACCGACTGGGACAGCCCCAGCTTCGCATAGGTCTTCCCGCCCGAGACCTCGGAGTCCGGCGGATCTCCTTCCATGAAACTGTAGGTGAGTTTGTTCCGATCCACCTCGCTGACCGCCAGATCGTTGGGATCAACATCCCCCACCGTCAGGGTGGCGATGTGGGACACCTTGCCCGTGGGGGTGACGATGCGGATGACATTGTCGCTCCCCGGCTCCAGGGTGATCTTGAAGGTCTTCTTTTTCATCTCGAACCAGTTGCTCCCGTTGTTGGTAAACGTAGCCATCACCTCGCCGTTGACCTCGATCTCAAAGGCCGTATCAAAGTTCGGCTCGGAGCAAAAGGTCATCGTGAGGGTGGTCTTGCCGCCCTTCTCGCCGCCGTCGATCCCATCCACCGTCAAGGAAGCACCGTTGCCCTCTATCTTGGCGTAGCCGTTCTCGGTCAGGTCGGTGTAGTCCGCACAGTTATAGTCGGTCATGAGCAGACCCTCGATCGGAGCGGGGGGCGGGGTGGTGGACGGCTCGGTGTCGGCCTCCTCGGTCTCGGAGGTGGCGGGAGCCGTTTCGGGCGGGTCGGTCTCAGGGGCGTCGGTCGCCTCTGCGGGCAGGGTCTCGCTCTCGGTCGTGCCCGACGCGGGCGGATCGGCGGGAAGCTCGGTCGGGGTGGTCTCGCTTACCTCGGTACCCGTGCCGCTCCCGCCTCCGTCTCCCGAACAGCCTACCGCCGAGAGAAGGGTGATCGCGGCCAGCAGGTACGCGACCCAACGCAGGTTCTTGCTCTTACTCATGATCTTATCCTCTCTTTCATGTATTTTCTTTTTCCGTGTAGCGGAAATAACGGAAGTCCGCCGTCTTCTCGCCGTCCGAGAGGTCTTGACAGCCGATGCCGACATACGCCCCCGTGAAGCCGAGGGGACGATTGTACTCGTCGCTCAGCTTGGAAGCATCAAAGATATTCCCCGCAGGCTCAAAATGCTCGCCGTCCAAAGAATAGAAGAAGCGACCGTCGGCGTGATCCGCGCAGAGTCGGAGCCATACCGCGCCCTCGTTCGGGAGACTTGCGATCCGCTCCAGCGAGAAGCGGGAGTCATCGTAGGTGATCTTGAGCAGCTCGCGGCAGGCCTTCTCCTCGTCGTAGGAGATGTAGACATAATGCAGGTTGTTCTCACTGTAGCGGTACAGAAGTCCTGCCCAGTGGTTGAAGCATTCCGGGGTGAACTCCAGCATGGTCTCGCACTCGATGGCAAAGGCCTCCTGCCGTCGCAACAGCACCGATTGATCCTGCAATGCCAACAGGCTCTTTTGCCCCCGAATACGCAGCCACCCGGGGCGAGAGGTCTGATCCAACACGTCCTCCCCGAGGGGCTGGCGCAGGGTCATCCAGTCGATGTCAAGGGGAGCTCCCGTGAAGCGGTATATCCGCTCGGTCACGCGGGGGGTGGCGGGGGCGAAGGCCTCGAAGCTGTCCGCCGGAGCCGAGCCGCCGCCCGACAGGTACGGCCAGCCGTCCTCCGTCCACTCGATGTTCTGCAGGGCGGTCTCCCGTCCCAGCACACACCGTCCGTTGGGCAGGGGTCGCCCGCACAGATGGGCAAGGATCCATTGACCATCTCGCCCCTCACAGAGGCTGGCGTGTCCCGCCTTTTGCAACAAACAGGGGGTGTTCCATGCGGAGAGGATATGCTTGTTCGGGTGAAGCTCATACGGCCCCTCGATGGAGGTCGAACGCGCCAGCGTGGCGCAATGCGGCAGCCCCGTTCCGCCCTCGGCGGTCAGGAGGTAGTAGTAGCCACCCCGCTTGAAGAGGTGCGGCCCCTCGGTGATCCCTCGCTCGGTGCCGCGGAAGATGACCCGCGGCTTGCCGATCAGCTTTTCCTGTTTGGGGTCGTACTCCTGCAGGAGGATTCCGGAGAAACGCCCGCCGTCGTCGTCGGGGCGGTAGTCCCACCGCATATTGAGCAAGTATTTGCGACCGTCGTCATCGTGGAACAGGGAGGGGTCAAAGCCGCTCCCGTTGAGCCGCACGGGGGTGCTCCACTCCCCGGCGATGGTCTCGCAGGTGGTCAGGTAGTTTTCGGTGTCCTTCAAGTGCCCGTCCAGCCATTGGCGTTGGTTGGTGAAGATCAGCCAGAAGCGGCCGTCGGCATAGGAGAGAGCGGGTGCCCAGATGCCCGTGGAGGCCACATCCCCGCGCATATCCAGCAGGTGCAGACCCTTCAGCGGGTAGGCCACGGTGCGCCAGTTGGCGAGATCCTCCGAGGCGGAGATCTTCACCCCGGGGTAGTATTCAAAGGTGGAGTTCGCTATGTAGTAGGTGCCCTTGACGTAGATCATGCAGGGGTCGGGGTGGAAGCCGCGCAGGATGGGGTTTTGGACAGAGTAGCTCATAGGTAGCCTCCTATCATAGTTCATTGTGTCCATTATAGCATATAGAAGAACTGATGCCTATATTTATTTTGCTGAACGCATGGACAAATCCTGCCATTCTGCCTCGCTCGCCTCCCGCCGCCAGCGACGCCGCGCCTCGGTCGGGGTCAGCTTGTACATCTTTTGAAAGCAACGGTTGAAGGTGCGGATGGAGGGGAAGCCGCACTGCATGGCGATGGTGGTAAAGGAGTCATCTGTCTCGGTCACGCGGTGCTTGACCTGCTCCAGACGGTAGCCGTTCAGGTAATTGAGAAAGGTCGTGCCGGTCGCTCGCTTGAAGGAGTGGGCGAAGTAGTACAGAGACATATGGCAGATGGCGGCGGCATCCTCCAGTGAGATGGTCTCCTGATAATGCTCCGCCAGATACTCATTGAGAGCCTTGAGCAGCTCGATGTCCCGATCATGCGCCAGCATACTGTCCTGCGTGACGGGATGCACACCCGGAAGCCGCGCCAGATTCACCAAGAGCTGATCCGTGGCGGTACGGATCGCCAGCCGCTTGAGCGGGAGGTCATCCGAGAGGCTGTTCTCCCGGAGCAGTCGCTGTATCCCGTCGGCGATGACCGCGTAGTCCGGGTCGCTCGGGGAGAGTACGGCACGGTCTCGCTCCACGACCGAGAAGTCAAACAGCGGGCTGAGTATCTTGAGGATATACAGGCGGGAGATGCCGGGGGTCTCCAGACTGTGTATCTGGAAGGGGCGTACCGTCGCGATGTCCCCCCCGCGCAGCTCGGTACACTGACCGTCCACGGTCAGCCGTACCACGCCGTCCAGCATGACCACCATCTCCAGCTCCTCGTGGTAGTGGGCGCAGTACTGGATGTCGGTCATCTCGGTGTCGATGTAGGGTGCGTCGCGCTTAGCACGATGTATCTCTTCGTAAAAGGAATGTTCCATGGTGTTGCCTCCTGCTCCTGTGCGTGGCGTTGGTGTACACATTATACAGCAAAAAGCAAGTTTTGTCTATAGGCTTGGCAAAAATAACATAGAAAATCTGTGAGGCGCGTGCTATAATGAAAGTACAAACTGGATAGGTCTATCCATAATCACGGCATATCTGTAAGGAGGAATCCCCATGAGCTGTTTTGCATCCATTCCCACCATTTCCTACGGAGGTCCCGACTCCCGCGATCCGCTGTCTTTCAAGTATTATGATCCCGATGCCATCGTGGCGGGGAAGCCTATGCGTGAGCACTTAAAGTTCGCCATGGCGTGGTGGCACACCCTGTGCGCCGACGGAACCGATATGTTCGGCATCGGCACGCAGGACAAGACCTTCGGCTCGCTTGACCCCATCGAGATGTCCAAACGGCGCGTGGACGCGGGCTTTGAGCTGATGGAGAAGCTGAGCATCGACTACTTCTGCTTCCATGACCGCGATCTTGTCCCGGAGGGAGACATGACCCTCTCGGAGTTCCACGCCGCGCTGGATGTCATCGTGGACTACATTGAGGAGAAGATGAAGGCGACCGGCAAGAAGCTCCTCTGGGGCACCGCCAACTGCTTTGCCCATCCCCGCTACATGAACGGCGCGGGTACCTCGCCCCATGCCGACAGCTTTGCCTACGCCGCCGCACAGATCAAGAAGGCTATGGACATCACCAAGCGGCTGGGCGGCACGGGCTACGTCTTCTGGGGCGGCCGCGAGGGGTATGAGACTCTGCTCAACACCGACATGAAGCGGGAGCTGGATAACATGGCGCGCCTGCTTCGCCTGGCGGTGGATTACGCCGAGAAGATCGGCTTTGAGGGTGACCTCTACATCGAGCCGAAGCCCAAGGAGCCGACCAAACACCAGTACGACTTTGATGCCGCGACCGTCATCGGCTTCCTCAAGACCTATGGCCTGGACGGCAAGATCAAGCTCAACATCGAGGCCAACCACGCCACCCTGGCGGGGCATACCTTCCAGCATGAGCTGTGCGTGGCGCGCATCAACGGCGCGTTCGGCTCCATCGATGCCAACCAGGGGGATATGCTTCTGGGCTGGGACACCGACCAGTTCCCGACCAATGTCTACGATGCTACCCTCTGTATGCTGGAGGTGCTCCGTGCAGGCGGATTCACCAACGGCGGTCTGAACTTTGACGCCAAGGTGCGCCGCGCATCCGTTAACCCCGAGGACTGGGTCATGGCTTTCATCGCAGGTATGGATACCTTTGCCCTGGGGCTGATCACCGCCGACCGCATTCTGACTGACGGCCGCATGGATGAGTTCGTTGCCGAGCGGTACTCCTCCTGGAACAGCGGCATCGGCAAGGAGATCACCGACGGCAAGGTCACGCTGGAGGATCTCTACGACTACGCCGCGGGGCTCGGCGAGGTCAAGACCGTCACCCACGGCGGGCAGGAGTATCTGGAGGCTGTGCTGAATCAGCTCCTGTTCCGCCCGTAAGCGAGGTATGACCGGTATGACCATGTATATCATCGGGATCGACATCGGCACCTCGGCGACCAAGACCGCCGTCTACGACACGGACGGCACCCTTGTCGCCGAGAGCAGCCGCGCTTACCCGCTCCACCAGCCTCATAACGGCTGGGCGGAGCAGGATCCCGCCGACTGGTGGGAGGCGGTCTGTGCGACCCTGCGGGACGTGACTGCCGTGATCGACCCCTCGCGCGTGGCGGGAGTCGGCTTTTCGGGGCAGATGCACGGCCTTGTCATGCTGGATGAGCAGAACGAGGTCATCCGCCCCGCCATCCTCTGGTGCGACAGCCGCACCGGAGAGGAGT
The DNA here is from genome assembly GCA_964463245.1 of uncultured Clostridium sp. Classification (GTDB taxonomy): domain Bacteria; phylum Bacillota; class Clostridia; order Oscillospirales; family CAG-272; genus CAMEON01. The sequence continues at coordinate 13,668 of CAYXBU010000036.1, forward strand.
GCGCCGAGATCAACAATCGAGTCGGGCTGGATACCCTCATGGAGATCACCGCATCCCCCGCACTGACCGGCTTTACCGCCTCCAAGCTCCGCTGGGTGCAGAAGCATGAGCCGGAGCTGTACGCCCGCTGTCGCCACATTCTTCTGCCTAAGGACTACATCCGCTTCATGCTGAGCGGAGCGTACCATACCGATGCATCGGATGCCAGCGGGATGCAACTGCTGGACATCCGCACCCGAGATTGGAGTCCCCTTATGTGCCGAGAGCTGGGGGTGGACATGAATCTGCTGGCCGAGGTGCGGGAAAGCCCTGAGGCGGTCTCGCGGGTGAGTGCCCGCGCTGCCGCCCTGACGGGACTGCGGGAGGGAACCGTCCTCGCCGCAGGAGCGGGGGACAACGCCGCCGCCGCCGTCGGGACGGGGGTTGTCTCGGAGGGACGGGGCTTCACCACCGTGGGTACCAGCGGTGTGGTCTTTGCCCACTGCAAGACCCCTGCCGTTGACTCAGCGGGACGGATCCACACCTTCTGCGCCGCCGTCCCCGGGGAGTATCACACCATGGGGGTGACACAGGCCGCCGGGCTGTCCCTGCAATGGTTCCGCAATAACCTCGCACCGAACAGCTCCTATACCGAGCTTGACCGCATGGTCGAGGCTCTTCCCATCGGTGCCGAGCGGCTGATCTACCTCCCCTACCTCATGGGGGAGCGCACCCCGCACCTTGACCCCGACTGCCGCGGCGGCTTCTTCGGGCTGTCTGCCATGCACACGGCGGCGCATATGTACCGCGCAGTGCTGGAGGGGGTCTCCTATTCCCTCAACGATGCCTACCGTTTGGTTGCCGCGACCGGTAAGCCCATCACGGATATGGCCATTTGCGGCGGCGGTGCCAAGTCCCCCCTGTGGCGGCAGATGATCTCGGATGTGTACGGGATCCCGCTGACCGATATGGCAAAGGGCGGCGGTGCGACCCTCGGCGCGGCCATTCTGGGCGGCGTAGCCGGCGGGGTCTATACCGACCTGCACTCTGCCTGCGCCCGCACCGTGCACGGTGGGAGCGTGACTCTGCCCGACCCCGACCGCCATGAGGCCTACGGGCGGGTATACGACCTGTATCGGCGGCTGTATACCTCGCTTGCATCGGATTATAAGTCGCTTTCGAAGCTCTGAATACGCAAGGAGGTGCATGATCATGAATGAATACCCACACAACCCCCTTCTGGACAGCCGCACATTCGTACCGGATGTGGAGGCGCACACATGGGGGGACGGCCGTATCTACCTGTACGGCTCCTGCGATATACAGGGCAATCGCGGCTATTGCAGCGATGTATACCATGTTTTTTCCTCGTCCGATCTGATCAATTGGACGGATCACGGTGTTGCCTTTTCGCTGGCAGACTCGAACTGGGCGCGGGACTGCGGCGCGCTCTACGCCCCCGACTGTGCCTACCGTGACGGCTGGTACTACCTCTACTACTGTGTGCCGGACGGGCGGTGCGGGGTCGCCAAGTCCCCAAGCCCGGCAGGTCCCTTTCGGGATGTGGGGCAGATCGCGGGGGTGCAGGGCATCGACCCTGCCGTGCTCGTGGACGATGACGGACAGGCCTACCTATACTGGGGACAGCTGACCTGGGGCAAGGTCGCCAAGCTGCGGGACAACATGGTGGAGATCGACCCCGATACCATCACTCAACCCCTGACGGTGGCCGAGCATGAGTTCCATGAGGGCAGCTCGGTCAAGAAGATCAACGGGAAGTACTACTTTCTCTTTGCGGATACCCACCGACACGGCGGCCGTCCGACGTCGCTGGGCTATGCCGTGTCGGACGACCCCATGACGGGCTTTCGTTACGGCGGCGTGGTGATCGACAACTTCGGCTGTGACCCCGCCGTGTGGAACGACCACGGCTCCATGGAGTGCTTCGGCGGGCAGTGGTATGTCTTCTACCACCGCTCTACCCACGGCACCGAGTTCTCCCGCCGCGTTTGCGCCGAACCGATCTGCATTCAGCCGGACGGCTCCATCCCCGAGGTGGTGCAGACCAGCGCGGGAGTTGGTCGCGCCATCCCGGCGGATCGGGTGATCCATGCCCAGTTTGCCTGCGAGCTGAGCGGTCAGGTGCGAGTCGCAGGGGAGCCATCGGCGGGCGGTGCCCTGATGTTGACCGAGCTTGCGGATCGGGATACCGCCACCTACCGCTATCTGGACTTCCACGGTGAGGACATCTTCCGCATCCGCATGAGAAGCGGCGGCGAGGGGCGCGTGGAGCTGTACGCGGACGGCCTATACCACGCCGAGCTGTCGATCCCCGACGGCACCGACTTTGTCGAGACGACCGGGCACATCCCTCCCCTGCGCGGCACCCATACCCTGACCCTCAGGTTCTACGGCAACCTTCGTGACGCGGCGGTGGAGGAATTCTCCTTTGCGGCAGGCACGGAAGCAAATATTTCATAAAAACACAATCAACAGGAGGTCTTTTATGTATCGGGACGATCTGCAACGCATCAACGCCATGATGCAACAAAAAGGCGTATTCACTCACCCCGAGACGGGGAAGTCCTACTACACGGGCTATGAATACGCGACCCTGTATGACTGGGATCAATATTTTGAGACCATCGTCCAGCTGTACCTCGGCTGGCCGACCGACTACGCCCGCAATGGCGTTGAGATATTCCTTGACATCCAGAAGGAGAACGGACATATCCAACGCTCCTCCAAGGGCTGTGAGGAACAGCTCTCGGAGCACGTCAAGCCCTTCCTGGCGCAGATATGCCTGCTCATCCTCAACCGCGAAGGGAAGGTCGATTTCCTCCGCGACAACGAGTATTTCTACTATCAACGCATGAAGAAGTATCTGGACTACTGGCTCCTGCGCCCCGAGAACTATGAGGGTCTTGCCTTCTGGGACAGCGGCCCCCACACCGGCATGGACACCCAGCATGAGCGCGCCGGCTACTGGTACGACAGCTACTGCTGTGGTGTTGACCTCAACAGCTACCTCGTCCGTGAGTGCCGCGCCTTTGCCCTGCTGGCTCGCCTGTTCGGTCAGACGGAGGACGCCGCGACCTATGAAGCACACGCCGACCGCCTGACGGAGACCATCCGCAAGCTCCTCTGGAACTGCGAGGACGGCTTCTTCTACGACCTTGACCGCCGCACGGGCAAGCAGATCAAGCTCCGCTCCATCGCCGCCTTTGCCGCCATGTGGGCAGGGGTCGCCACCCCCGAGATGGCATCCTCCATGGTGGGCTACTTGCAGGATCCGGCGGAGTTTGACCGTGGCTTCATCTACCCCGTCATGTCCGCCGCCATGCCCGGCTACACCGAGGACTACCTCCCCGGTGACATGGGCTGTAACTGGCGCGCCAATACCTGGATCCCCACCAACTACTACGTTTTCGAGGCTCTCCGCGCATACGGCTACACCGATATGGCCGCCCATCTGGCCGATGAGACCTACCGTCAGGTCAAGCGTATCGGTGACCGTGAGTACTACGCGACCGAATCCGAGAGCGGGTGCGGTCTTGACCCCTTCTGGGGCTGGAGCCTGCTGGCCTACTTCATGCCCTATGAGAGCGAGAGCGGCTATGACCCCACCGAGGTCAAGCTGTCGCCCAATACCCGTATTCTGATCAAAAAGGAGTGAACCTATGTATACCGCACATTCCGACCGTTACAACGGCATCCGCTACAACCGTTGCGGCAAGAGCGGCTTGAAGTTGCCGGTGGTCTCGCTGGGCTTCTGGCACAATTTCGGCGACACTGCGAACTTCGAGAACATGAAGGCTCTGTGCTTCACCGCCTTTGACCACGGCATCACCCACTTCGACCTCGCCAACAACTACGGCCCCCGTCCCGGCGCGGCCGAGACCCACCTGGGGCGCATCCTCAAGGAGGAGATGGGTGCCTACCGCGACGAGCTGATCATCAGCACCAAGGCGGGCTTTGATATGTGGCCGGGGCCGTACGGCAACGACGGCAGCCGCAAGTACCTCATCGCCAGTCTGGATCAGAGCCTCCTTCGCATGGGGCTGGACTATGTGGACATCTTCTACCACCACCGCCCCGACCCCGAGACCCCGCTGGAGGAGACCATGGGCGCACTGGATTCCATCGTCAAAAGCGGCAAGGCTCTGTATGTCGGGCTTTCCAACTACGATGGGGATCAGATGACGCGGGCGGCGGCCATTCTGGATGACCTGAAATGCCCCTACGTCATCAACCAGAATTCCTACAATATCCTAAACCGCAGTATCGAGTTCAACGGGGTCAAGGCGGCCTCCCGCGCACTGGGTAAGGGGCTGATCTCCTTCTGCCCGCTGGCGCAGGGACTGCTGACCAACCGCTATCTGGATGGTATCCCCGCCGACAGCCGCGTCATGACCGATGGTCGCTTCCTCAATCAACGCTCCATCCAAAACGAGAACCTGGATCGCATTCGCCGCCTCAACGAGCTGGCGGCCGCGCGCGGGGAGACTCTGGCGCAGATGGCTCTGAAGTGGGTGCTCAAGGATGACGACGTGACCAGTGTGCTGATCGGTGCCTCCAAGCCCGCGCAGATACTGGATGACCTCGGTGTACAGACAGGCAGTCCCCTGAGCGCAGAGGAACTGGCTATCATCGACCGCATCTGTGCGGAGTAATGGAAAGGAGAGGATAGCATGAAGAGTCATCGCTTTACCGTGAAGCTGATCGCCCTGCTGGTGGTTGCCGCCACGCTAATGGGCTGTATGGCTGCCTGCTCGGGGGACAAGACCTCCGATGCGACCGATCCCGCCACGCAAGAGAGCCTCCTGCCGGGGACGGATGCTCCCGACACCGCGACCGATCCAGCTACCGAACCCGCGACCGAGACCCCGACCGAGGCACCCGTCCTCTGGGAGGATTATGTGGAGCCTGCCGGAGCACAGACCACCGACCTGTCGGTGTCCGGCACCGTCAAGGGTGACGGCAAGGCTCCCGTGCAGACTGTCACCTACACCTACGCACCGAATGACCCCGCCTTTACCCTCAAGGAGGCCGATGCCGAGGGGACGACTGTGACCCTGCGGCCGAACACCGTCAGTGTCCTGCAGATGAACCCCCTGTTTCAGGACGATGCGACAGCCTCCTATCAGGCCAAGGTGCAGGTCACGGGCAAGAACGAGTCAGCGGCTTGGAACGTGCTGTACATCGGTCTGCGCCTGTCCAACGTGGGCGGCGATGCCACCGGCAAGAACGGCGTGTGGTTCGCCATCCGCGAGCATGAGATCGGCCTCCGCACGAAGGATTGGCCGAACACCACCTACATGACCCTCCGCGAGGAGGACGTGGACTTCACCGAGGAACGGATGCTCTACATCCGGGACGACATGACCACCGATGTCATCACGGTCATGGCGGACAACGACAGCGGGGAGAAGGTCACGCTGGCCGTGATCAAGATCGACGGAGATACCGTCTCTATGTACCACCCGGGCGAGGAGACCCCCACCATCACCGACAGCGGCGTGGAGGTGCCCGGCAGTGGCTACTTCAATATCTGGCTCCATCACATGGCAAACGGTCCCGTGTACATCACCGACCTTACGGCCACGGGCGCACAGGGAGTCAAGAAAACAGCGGAGGACGCAAACATGATGAATTCTAAAGACGTGCTGGCGGATACCTGGGTCAGCACAGATGATGTGGGACGAGTGACCGGTACCGTGAACGGTTCCGTCGGCGACAAGAAGGTAGGCATCTTCTACTTCCTGTGGCATGACCCCAACATCCACGGTGGCGACGGCAAGATATACAACCACACCGAGACCTACTACACGGGCGGACAGGATGCCCTGATCGACGTCATGCAGCAGGGTCCCTTGGGCTTTGCACACTACTGGGCGGAGCCGTACTTCGGCTACTACCGCTCGGACGATGAGTGGGTCATCCGCAAGCACACCTACCAACTGGTGGCTGCCGGGATCGACTTTATCTATATCGATGCGACCAACGGCCTTACCTATGAGAACACCTATGAGACCATCCTGCGGGTCTGGTCGGAGATGCGTGCCGAGGGGTACGAGACACCCCAGATCATGTTCCATTGCGGGGACAATATGTCCATCGCGCCCAAGTCCTTTGAGGCACTCTGGAACAACCTCTACTCCACGGGTCGATACGAGGAGCTCTGGTTCAAATACGAGGGCAAGCCCCTGATCTTTATTCCTCGTGACTACTATGAGTCCCTCCCCGAGGAGCAGAAGAACTTCTTCACCGTCCGCCACAGCTGGGCGAACAGCAAGGATGCCTGGTACAGCAGCAATCGCGGTAAGAACTGCTGGCCGTGGGCAGATATGTACCCGCAGGGTCCCGGGCTGTCCAGCAAGCGTAAGATCGAGCAGATGATCGTCATGAGCGGCTTCTGGGTCAACGGCAGCTTCGGCACCAACGGCGGCCGCAGTTATTCCTACAAGAACGGCGGTCAGCCCGCAGGCGGCAACTTCGGCTTTGACCTGGTGGACAGCGGCAGCTCCGGGCTGGGCATCGGCTTTGAGGAGCAGTTCGAGTACGCCATCGAGCAGGATCCCGGCATCATCATGCTGGTAGGATGGAACGAGTGGTGGGCAGGCCGCTGGGAGGCCGGTGCCGCCATTGGTCAGACTGTTGCCAACACCTATGTGGTCACGGATGATGATCAGTGGACGAGACACTACTATGTGGATGCCTTCAACCCCGAGTTCTCCCGCGACATCGAGCCGGTCAAGGGGGTCTACAACGACAACTACTACTATCAGATGGCGCAGAATATCCGTCAATACAAGGGCTCCCGTGTCAATCTCGCCGCCTTCGGGCAGAGACCCATCGACTTGGATGCGCCGCAGTCCCAGTGGGACATCGTCGGCCCCGAGTACCGCGACTACGCGGGGGATGTGACCGAGCGGGATGCCATGTCCTATGTCGGGCAGATCCACTACACCAACGACAGCGGACGGAACGACTTCGTGGTCGCCAAGGTGTCGAAGAACGGGAAGGACGTGGTCTTCTACGCCGAGTGCGCCGAGAACATTACCGCCCCCGAGGGCACCAACTGGATGAACCTGTTCATCGATGCCGACTGCAGCTCCGAGACCGGCTGGTACGGCTACGACTATGTGATCAACCGCACGCAGAGCGGAAATACCTGCTCGATCATGCGCTTCCTGAACAACAGCTGGGAGATGGAGGAGGTCGGTTCGGCTTCCTACACTGTCCGCGGCAACTACATCCAGATCAAGGTGGATGCCGACCTGCTGGGGCTGGGGGACACCTTCGACTTCAAGTGGGCGGACAACTCGGTGGATGACGGCGACATCATGCAGTTCATCGACAGAGGGGACGCGGCTCCCAACGACCGCTTCAACTATCGTTATACCACCGTGGAGACCGAGGTCGTCATCCCCGAGGTGCTGACCGAGGGCATGACCGTGCTCAAGGCAGGCTCCTACTATGCCTACGCGGGCGGTCGGATGGTGAGGCTGGACGAGTCCTCCACCAAGGCGGTCTTCTTCGGTGACGAGGAGCATCTGTACGTCCCGAAGGCCTTTGCCACCGAGGTCATGGGGCTGACCGTCAGCGGCGAGTCCTATAACCACTACGGCATCGAGTATGTGGACATCACCGCCGCGCTGGAGTCCTGCGGCAAGACCGTCACCCGCTCGGCGGATATGCTGGTGCTTGCGGATGCACCGGTAGATGAGGCTGCCCTGCTGACCCTGTACAGAGCCTTGTACTAAACCCACCTTCATCGCCACATAACGG
>CAYXBU010000037.1:0-21035 GCA_964463245.1 uncultured Clostridium sp.
CTTAAATTTTTGCTGTTCATAGATGGTGCGGATGGTGTTCAGATGCTCCGCCTGACGTGTGTTCAGAAGTTTTCCACAAGATAATCCGAATGATCGTCCGAAGGATGGTCATCATGGTCGCTTTCAGTGGCCTTTGCCTGATGCTCCTTTGCATCCCGCACGATCATTTCATTGATCTCGCCCAGGATCTCCGGTGTCAGTCGCTTGCGGAAATATACCATCAGCAACGGATCAAAGGGCGACCTGTCATCGTTATATCCCGGATATCCGCAAAAATACTGCAGATATGGATTCTCCTGGATCTGCAACGCGGTCTCATCGTCGGAATAGCCGTACTCCGCTTGAATGATGCAGGCTCCCAAAGCCAAACGCAGCGACTTGGCAACATTCCCTTTGTGGTTGGTGAACAGGGCGGCGTACCGCTTTTCGATCTCAGTCCACGGGATCGTCTGGGCTTTCTTCACCCAACGATTGCTTTCCTTCAGATCCATGCCTACCGGCTGCTTAAAATCTGCCGGACTGATCTCTCCGTTGCTGTATCGATACATAACCGCCATCCATGTGCAAGGGTTTTGCCTGTTTTTTGCTGTTTTCCATGCACTTATTATACCACAAATCCACTGTTTGGTCTTGGGGAATATGGATTTTTCTTTTGTTCAGGAGATATTATATAGATCAATAATTACTTCGTCCGCATCTCGCCGCCCAAAGTCTTAGTCAGGCGTTTGATGACCGCTGCCGCCGCAGACTCGATCTCCTGAGAGGTCAGGGTCTTGGCATCCGAACCGATGGAGAGGCGCAGGGTGACCGATTTCTTACCGCTCGGCACCTGCCCGCCCTTATACTCGTCCACGAAGGAGACGGCCTTGAGGGTCTTATCGCCGTGCTGAGACTTAGCAAAGACCTCGGCGATCTGCTCCCACTTGGTCTCGCCGTCGAACAGCATGGAAACGTCGTACTCGGTCACGGGGTACTCGGCCATATGGGCAAAGCCGTTGGTACGGGAGCGCAGGGGCACCAGAGAGTCGGTGTCCAGCTCAAAGAGCACGGCCGCCAGATTGCGGATGCCGCAGGTCATGGAGACCTTCTTGGACAGGAGCCCCATGTCGCCGATGTGGGTCTCCCCCAGATACAGGTTGAGCCAGACCACCTCGTCTGCCCACAGGGGCTTGTCGGCACGGCGGAAGCTGTAGTCCTCCATGTGGGTGTAGCGCGGCATGGCGGCCAGCACGCCCTTGGCGGTGCGGAACAGGCTCGTTACGTCGTTGGCGGCGCCGACAAAGGCTCCCGCGATATGCCGCCGCTGGAGCGGCAGGGTCTCGGTCGGGTCGTAGGTCGAGCCGTAGCCCTCATCCTTGAATACCTGCGCCTCCTCAAAGAGGTTGAAGCTGTCATAGAACCGCTCGTTCTTAGCCACCGCCTGAATGAGATTGGGCAGGAGCGAGGAGCGGATATACTTGTTCTCGGGCGCGGGCGGGGTGGAGAGTGCCAGCACACCGTCGGCACTGCCCAGTACGGCGTTCATGACCGCCGTGTCCATCCACGGGTAGGTGAATATCTCCTGCATATTGCAACGGAATGCCAAATACTCCTTGATGCGGCGGAGCAGATCCTTGTCCAGCTGGTTGATGGCACCCGTAAAGGCGGTCACGATGGGGGTCGGCTCGAAATTCTCGTAGCCGTACATCCGCGCGACCTCCTCCATGATGTCGGCCTTGATGGATACATCCCCGGTGGAACGCCAGGTCGGCACGACCAGGTGCATATCGTCCCCGTCAAACTGCACGGTAAAGCCCAGCAGACCCAGCTTTGCGGCGATCTTCTCGTTGGGGATGCGCTTGCCCAGCCGTCTCTCCAGCCAGTTCAAGGACACATCCAGCTCGGCCGGCACCAGCTTGGTCGGATAGTGATCCGAGAAGGCCGTGACCTTCATCTCGGGGTACTGCTCGGCCAGCAGCTGCATGGTCAGGGACAGAGCCAGGTCACACCGCTCGGGGTCTACCGCCTTCTCGTAGCGGGAGGATGCCTCGGTGCGGTTCTCGTAGCGCAGAGCCGTGCGGCGCACACCGGTGGACTCAAAGTTCGCCACCTCCAGGATGACCCGATGGGTGTCGGGCAGGACGGAATCCTTACAGCCACCCATCACGCCTGCCAGCGCGACCGCCCCCTCGGCATCCGAGATGACCAGATCGTCCTCCGACAGCTTCAGTTCCTTGCCGTTGAGCAGTGCCAGCTCCTCCCCCTCGACAGCGCGGCGCACCGTGATGTGATCCACGATGTGATCGGCATCAAAGACGTGGGTCGGCTGACCGGTCGCCAGCATGACGTAGTTGGAGATATCCACCAGCGCGTTGATGGGGCGCATACCCACGCGCCAGATGCGACTCTGCATCTCGAAGGGCGCGGGCTTGACCGCCAATCCCTCGATCTCAGCCCCGATGTAGCGCGGGCAACGCACCTCGTCCTGAATATACACCGGGTACTCCCGCTCGCAGGTGGGCAGGTAGGGCGCAAAGGGCTTGAGGGGCAGGTCGTAGAGCGCGGATATCTCGCGCGCGATGCCGTAGTGTCCCCAGAGGTCGGGACGGTTGGTCATGGACTTGTTGTCGATCTCCAGAATGACATCATCCAGACCCAGCACCTCGGAGAGCGGTGTGCCCGCCGCCGGGTTCCATGCCGTGATGTCCATGATCTCGGCCTCCTCGTGTGCCGGGAACAGATCGGCCAGTCCCACCTCGACCGAGGCGCAGATCATGCCGAAGCTGGCCACGCCGCGCAGCTTGGCGTTCTTGATCTCCACAGGCTCGCCCTCACCGTGCCAGCGGACATACGAGCCGGGGCAGGCCACCACCACGCTCATGCCGGGAGCCAGATTGGAGCCGCCGCAGACGATATCGTGGAGCTCGCCGTCGCCGATATCCACCTTGCAGACCCGCAGCTTGTCCGCATTGGGGTGCGGGAGCACCTCGCGGATGTTGCCCGCGACGATGCCGTCAAACCCGCGCGCCAGCTCGGTGACATCCTCCACCTCCACGGTGGACATGGTCAGATCAAAAGCCAGCTGCTTCAGATCCATATCAGCAGGGATGTCAACATAATCCCTGATCCAGTTCAATGATACTTTCATTTTGAATAACTCCTTCCGATTGCCTATCTCAATGGAACTGCCCCAGGAACCGCAGATCCGCGCTGTGGAACAGGCGCACGTCGTCCACGCCGTAGCGCATCATGACCAGACGATCCAGGCCGATGTTGACATAGAAGCCGGTGAACTCATCCGGGTCAAGTCCGGCGGACTTCAGCACGTTGGGATGGGGGGTACCGCCGGGCATGATCTCGATCCAGCCAACGTGCTTACAGACCGAACAGCCCTTGCCGCCGCAGACGAGACAGCCCATGTCGATCTCAAAGCCCGGCTCCACGAAGGGGAAGAAGCCAGCGCGCATCCGCACCGGCACCTCCCGCCCGAAGACCTTGGACAGGATGCTCTGGATCATGACCTTGCCCGCCGTGAAGGTGAACTCCCGATCTACGATCAGCGCCTCATACTGGAAGAAGGCACGTTCGTGCCGCGCATCGGTGGTCTCGTTGCGGTAGACACGACCGGGATAGACAAAGCGGTAGGGGGGCTCGTGGGTCTGCATATAGCGAACACTGCCGCCGGTCAGGTGGGGGCGCAGGCAGAGCTTCTCGCCGGGCGTACCCTTGTCGTGACCCTCCAGCCAATAGGTGTCCATGCTCTCGCGGGCAGGGTGGTTGGGGGGGAAGTTGAGCTTATCAAAACCGTACAGCTCGCTGGTGATATCGTCCTCCTGGAAGATCTCAAAGCCCATGGAGCGGAAGGCATCATCCAGATCGTAGCGCATCTGGGTGATGGGGTGCAGGCCACCCGCCAGCGGGGGAATGCCCGGCACCGTGCAGTCAAAGTCGGTCGGGACAGCCGATGCCTTGAGCTTGATCTCCTCGCGGCGGGCATCGATCAGGGCGGCCAGCTTGTTCTTGGCCTCGTTGACCACGCGACCCATCTCGGGGCGGAGCGACACATCCAGCTTGGGCAGCTCCTTGAGCAGACCGGTCAGGCTGCCCTGCTTGCCTAAGATAGCGGCGCGGACTTCCTGCAGGGCGGACTCGCTTTTGGCGGCGCGGATCTTCTCCTCCGCATCCTGCAGGAGCTGTTGGATCTTTTCTTTCATACCGAAAACCTCTCTTTATCTCCAGTGTTTTTTGATCTGATCACGGTGGCGCGGCAACAAAAAAACCGCCCCTCCGAAAACGAGGGACGGGCATGACCCGCGGTACCACCCTACTTCGGCTCGACTCCGAGCCGCACTCATCTGTCGTGCATATTGCTGCACGGGCATCCGGTTTAGCGAGGCTGCGGGTGCCGCAATGAATGCGACCACCGCTCTCTTTTCGCCGGAGACTCCCATATTGAAACTTCCGAGGGGCTCCGCAGGATGCTTCCAGCCACGGCATCCGTTCTCTGGGGCGGGGGTGTACCTCGTACTCACATATGTTCAACGTCCTTCGCTATTATATCCGATTTTCCCCGATTTGTCAAGGGGGTCTTGCGGGCATCTGCGGCAAAAGTCATTGTCAAGATGCCCGCAACAACTGCGCCTTACCGCAGGTTCAACACCACCCAGATGATGAACCCGATCTCTGCCAGACCGACGAACGCCAATCCGATCAGTGCCTTCCCGTGGGGCTTACGCACCGAGAAGGGGGCAATGAAGCAGACCGCCACCACCAGCATGACCAGCGCGTACAGGTACATGGCGATGCGAGGCGGCAGGAATGTCGCCAGCACATAGGTCATGGCGTAGGCCAGCGGGAAGATCAGGGAGCCGGTCGTGACCGGGAGCCCGATGTAGGAGGTGCGATGTGCATCGGTGGTCTTCTGCCGCTCCTCCTCGGTGACATTGAAGTAAGCCAGACGAATGAGGGCGCAGAGGATCAGAAGACATCCCAGTGCACAGAGAGCCGCGTGGTTAAGTGCCAGGGCGTAGTCCGAGAGGGAAATGCCCTTCTCATCCAAAAACGCATCGAAAAAGCTCTTGCCGATCATGGCAGGCAGGACGCCGAAGCAGACGATATCCGCCAAGGAGTCCAGCTGGATGCCGAAATTGCGCTCCATCTCGGTGCTCTTGTGGCGGGTACGGGCGATCTTCCCGTCGAACATATCACACAGACCCGAGGTCATCAGGCAAATAATGGCGATCAGCGGCCGCCCGCTGGCAGCGAAATACAGACCAACGCCTGATACCATGAGGCTGATATAGGTCAAGTATACCGTATAATTGTAAAAACCGATCATCTGGTACTGCTCCTTCATTTGGAATGACGGGTCACGGCGGAAGAACACACAGACCCGTTCTTATTATACTACATCCTTCCCCATTTTGCAAGAGTTTTTTGAAAAAAAGGCGATATATCGGCGGTTCGGGTCTCCGCGCCCGACAGGCAACGCTGAGATAAGGTAAACACTGTCTCTTGGGCAAAATTTCTTTTCCGCTTGACTTCCCGTCTGCCCTGTGCTATAATAGGTCTATACTGTTATATATACTGTCAGTGGCTACCCGCGTACACCGACCGACAAACGCAAAGGAGACTCACCACATGAAAGACATTTCCCGCAACCTGACCATGCTCTGCGACTTCTACGAGCTGACCATGGCAGGCGGCTACTTCCGCTCCGGCATGGGCGACCGCATCGCCTATTTTGATGTGTTCTACCGCGATAACCCCGACGGCGGCGGTTATGCCGTAGTCGCAGGACTGGAGCAGATCGTGGAGTATATCCGCGACCTACACTTCACCGAGGAGGACATCGACTTCCTGCGGAGCAAGAACTGCTTTACCGAGGATTTCCTGGAATACCTGCGCGGTTTCCGCTTCACGGGGGATATGTGGGCGGTGCCGGAGGGCAGCTTCGTCTTCCCCGGTGAGCCACTCCTCACCGTGCGGGCTCCCGCCATCCAGGCGCAGTTCATCGAGACCTATATCCTTATGATCATCAACCATGAGTCCCTGATCGCCACCAAGGCCGCCCGCATCACCCGCGCCGCCAAGGGTCGCGCCGTCAGCGAGTTTGGCTCCCGTCGAGCACAGGGTGCCGATGCCGCCATTCTGGGTGCCCGCGCCGCCTATATCGGCGGGTGCAGCTCCACCGCCTGCACCATCTCGGATGAGCTGTTCGGCGTACCGGCGGGCGGCACCATGGCGCACTCCTGGGTGCAGATGTTCGACAGCGAGTATGAGGCCTTCCGCACCTACTGCGAGCTGTATCCCAACAATGCGACCCTCTTGATCGACACCTACAACGTGCTGGAATCCGGTCTGCCCCACGCCATCAAGGCCTTTAACGAGGTGCTCCGCCCCCGCGGCATCACCAAGTGCGCCATCCGCATCGACTCGGGAGACATCACCTACCTGACTCAGAAGATCCGCGCCCGCCTGGACGAGGCCGGCTGGAAGACCTGCGGGATCGTGGTCTCCAACTCCATGGACGAGTATATCATCCGTGAGCTGATCCGTCAGGGGGCTTGCATTGACGCCTTCGGCGTGGGCGAGCGGCTCATCACCGCCAAAAGCGACCCCGTCTTCGGTGGCGTGTACAAGCTCTGCGCCGTGGAGGAGCCGGACGGCACCATCATCCCCAAGATCAAGATCAGCGAGAACGTCGCCAAGATCACCACCCCCCACTTCAAGAAGGTCTACCGCCTGCGCGGGCGGGACACCGGCAAGGCCGAGGCCGACCTCATCTGCCTGCACGACGAGGTCATTGACGACACACAGCCGCTGGAGATCTTCGACCCGCAGAACACCTGGAAGCGCAAGGTACTGAACAACTTCACCGCCGAGGAACTGCTGGTGCAGGTCTTCAAGGATGGCGAGCTGGTCTACAAGCTCCCCGCCCTCCCCGAGATACGCGCCCGCTTCGAGGCCGAGCGGGAGGGGATGTGGGAGGAGGTGCGGCGTTTCACCAACCCGCACAACTACTACATTGACCTCTCACAGAAGCTCTGGGACATCAAGCACGCCATGCTCAACAGCCGCAAGCACTGAGGACAGACCATGAACACTCCTGATCCGAGCATGGGCAGCCATCCCCGCCCCGATCCCCGACTCTGGTTGGGGCGTACCGTCACCATGCAGACCGACCGCCCCATCGGCTACACCCACGAGAAGAATGGCCACCGCTTCACCTACCCCATCAACTACGGCTATATCCCCGGGGTCATCGGCGGGGACGGCGAGGAGCTGGATGTGTACCTGCTGGGGGTAGACCACCCGGTGGAGTCCTTCACCGGCCGCATCATCGCCGCCGTCCTGCGTACCGACGACGAGGAGGATAAGCTGGTCATGGCACCCGACGGGATGACCTTCTCGGCCGAGGAGGTACGCCGTGCGGTGTACTTTCAGGAACGCTACCATGAATCCGTTATCTTGACCTTGCCCGCGAACGAATAACACAGTAAGGAGCACGCTACCCATGAAACGCAAGCTGATCACCTGTCTTCTGCTGGCGGCCGTGTTGCTGTCGGTACCGCTATTTCCCGCGACTGTCTCTGCGAAGGAGAAGAACATGATCAAGAACGGAAAATTCTCGTCCGGCTCGACAAACTGGAACCACTGGATCCAGACCCCCGCCAACGCCACCACCGAGGTAGTCAAGGATGGCGGTCCCGACGGTTCGAGGTGCATGAAGATCCAAAACACGCAGGCGACCGCCACCAGTCTCTTCCAGTTCGCCACCTGTCGGCAGGGCAAGACCTACATGATGACCTGCGATGTCAAACTGGAGAACGTGGAGGGCGGTTCGGGCGTGTGTCTGGGTCTGGCCTGCTACGACAGCCAGGGCAACAACATCGGGGAGACCACCGGTACCTCCCTGTTCGGCAGCACCGACTGGCGCACCCTGACCTTCATCTTCAAGATCACCAATGACCCCGCGCAGGTCGCGGTAGGCCCTCGGCTGTGGTTCTCCACCGGCACGGTGTATGTGGACAATGTCAGCCTCGTGGAGGTCGCCGAGACCGAGGCGGTCAGTGCCACCTACGACCTGACCCTGTCAGAGACCCCCAACCGCCACACCGTGAATGCGCTGGGCTGCGAGTGGGATCCCAAGCTGCTCCTGCCGGTCAATCGGAACCACGGCGTGACCGATGAGGACATGGACGTGATCCGCAATGCCATCAAGACACTGGGACTGCAGGCCGTCCGTATGATGGTCACGCCGGACTGGTTCGAGCCTGTCAACGACAACGATGACCCGACCGTAGCCGATCCCTCCGGCTTCAACATGGAGACTAACGAGATGCAGTGCCTCTTCGCCTACCTCAAGGTCTGCGAGGAGCTGGGCGTGCGGGTCACGCTGACCTGGTGGGGGGCACCCGCCGGGCACTGGCTGGCTTTCCCGAACATCGGGGACTGGATCGGTGCTCCCAATGACCCCGACGAGATGGCCGAGAACATCGGCTACCTGCTCTCCTATGTGCGGGACACGCTTGGCTACCATTGCATCAAGGAGCTGATCATCCAGAACGAGCCGAGCTACTCCTTCCATGTGGAGGGCGGCGCGGTGGATGCCGAGTTGTACATCACCTGCTACAAGACCATGCGTAAGTGGCTGGATCAGGCGGGCATGGAGGACATCCTGCTTGTGGGCGCGGATGATTCTCAAAGCCTCGGCTGGTATACGCAGGTCGTGCCCGCCCTCAAGGACGTCTGCGGCAAGTTCAATTCCCACAACTATGCCTGGAGCTACGACCTTCCCTACCTGGATACGCTGGTGCAGGAGTTCGTCTCCGCCCGCGTGGAGGTAGCGGGGGACGCGCCCTTCTACATGGGCGAGTTCGGGGACGGCTCGACCGTGGGTGCCTACTTTGCAAGCTCCACCGAGACCTACGGGCGCGGGCTGTATGTTGCCTCCTTCGTGACCAACGCCTTCAAGGTCGGTGCCGCTGGAGCCTCCTACTGGCCACTCCATGATGTGTACTACTACCAAGGCTCGGTCGAGCCGGGCACGGGCGAGGCCGACAACGGCGGTCTGATGGGCATGGGACTCATCGGCTACAAGAAGGACGGCGCGTGGAGCTACCGCCCGACCTACTACGCCTACGGTCTGCTGTGCAACTACTTCCCCTACGGCTCATCCGTCTATGACATTTCCGGGGACACCGATCATCTGGTGGACACGGTCGCCGCCAAGACCCCTGACGGCCGCTGGACGCTGGTCGCGGTCAACCGCTCGGGTGCCGAGCAGACGGTGCGTATCGCCACGGGAGATGCCGTCGGTACCGCGCTGAACCGTTACCTGTACGCCGAGGATGCCCTGCCGACCGACGGCTCCATGATCCCGGCCTCCGATCGTATCCAGCCCACGGTGGACGGAACCTACGCCATTACGGTGCCCGCCTACAGCTGTGTCCTGCTGTCGAGCATCGGCATGACCGAGGAGGAGCTGGAGGTCAATCCCATCACCGAGACCGAAGCCGAGACCGACACATCTGCCGAGTCCGAGAGCGAGACCGCGCTGTCATCCGAGACCGGAACGACCGACGACACCACTACCGAGCCAGCCGAAAGCGGCTGTTCCTCTGCGCTGAGCGGAACGGCGGTCGGTGCTGTCCTGCTGACAGCGGCGGGGAGCGCGGCGGTCGGCACACGCCGCCGTAAGGGGCGCAGATCGACTACGACCGAGTGATCCTGCGAAAGGGAGCTTCCAAGCGGAGGCTCCCTTTCTTATCGAGTCGCGCTGATACACCCCATTTCGGAACCGAACAATTCAGCGTTCAGTTCACAAAAGTCTGATTTTTTCCGTTTTCGGAATTTTATTTCCAAAAACCTATTGACAAACCGACCCGACTTGTGTATAATAAGGGCGATCAAACGAAAGAAAGGCTGGTTTCATATATGGCGACCAAGCAAAGCAAGAAGACCCTGACCCCGACCGTTTCCTTTGACGCTGACCGCGAGGCCAAGCGCGAGGCTCTCAAGACGGCGATGAAGCAGATCGAGCGCGACTTCGGCGAGGGCGCGATCATGAAGCTGGGCGAGAACCAGCATATGGCGGTGCAGGCCGTGCACACCGGCTCCCTGTCGCTGGATGCGGCACTGGGCATCGGCGGCGTACCGCGCGGACGGATCATTGAGATATTCGGGCCGGAATCCTCCGGTAAGACCACCGTCGCCCTGCACATCGTGGCGGAGGTACAGAAGGCAGGCGGGGATGCCGCCTTCATTGACGCGGAGCACGCGCTGGATCCCGTCTACGCCAAGGCGTTGGGGGTAGATACCGACAACCTGCTGGTGTCCCAGCCGGACTGCGGCGAGGATGCCCTGTCCATCTGTGAGTCGCTGGTGCGCTCGGGTGCCATCGATGTGGTGGTGGTGGACTCGGTGGCGGCTCTGGTACCCCGTCAGGAGATCGAGGGCAGCATGGGCGCGGCGACCGTTGGTATGCAGGCACGGCTGATGTCTCAGGCCATGCGGAAGCTGTCGGCTGTCATCTCCAAGAGCCAGACCGTGGTCATCTTCATCAACCAGCTCCGCGAGAAGGTGGGGGTGCTGTACGGCAACCCCGAGACCACCCCCGGCGGGCGTGCGCTGAAATTCTACTCGTCGGTGCGTATTGACGTGCGCCGCACCGAGCAGCTCAAGCGGGGCGGCGAGGTGTACGGCAACCATGTCCGTTGCAAGATCGTCAAGAACAAAGTCGCACCGCCCTTCCGCGTGGCGGAGTTCGACATCCTGTACGGGCAGGGCATCTCCCGCATGAGCGAAATACTGGATTTTGCCGTCAAGTACGACATCATCAAGAAGAGCGGCTCCTGGTTCTCCTACAACGGCGAGCGGATGGGTCAGGGCAAGGAGGCCGTGCAGAAGCTGATCGAGGAAAACCCCGCTCTGGCGGCCGAGCTGGAGGAGAAGGTGCGGGTCGCCATGCAGAACAGCGATACGCAGGAGCCGGAGTTCGAGCTGGACGACGATGATGCGGGCATGGATCAGATGGACGATGACGAATTTGACATCCGCACAGTCCAGCCCGGCAGTATGGATGAGGAGTAACGGCGCGTTGGCTGTTGACGAAACGCCGTGAGCACCACGAAAAAGAAAACCCTGTACGGGCGGTATGACGATTACGCGCTGCCCGACGTCCCGCAGGACGGCGCAGGGAGCCGCCGAGGCTCCCGCGCCGTCCGCCTGACGGGGCTGTCCCCTGCCCCGGAGGGACAGAGGCGGAGCAAGCCGACCCGCACCACGCCGCCTACGCCCCCCCTGCGGTCGAGCACGACCCGCGCCGAGCGGGTCGCGCCGCACACCGAGACCCGCGCCGAGCGGGTCTTGTTGCCCATACAGCAGAGCGGTGCCGTCATCCTGCGGGTGGCAGTCGCAGAGGGGGAGAAGGCCGACGGTCTCCTGATCGTGTCGGTAGAGCTGCCCGACGAGGACGGCTCCCGCAGGCGGCAGGACATCCTCCTGTCGGTCGAGCAGTATGCCGAGCTGGGGGTGCATCCCGGCGGCATCTCTCCCGAGGAGGTCGCGTTGCTGATGACCGCAGGAGAGCTCTGCCGTGCCATCCGCAGGGGGCTTTCCCTGCTGGAGTACGGTGATATGTCCACCCGCACCCTCACCGCCAAGCTGACTCGCCGCGGCATCCCGTGCGAGGTCGCCGAGGAGGCCGCCCGCTGGCTGGCCGACAGGGGATTCTTGCAGGAGGAGTCTGCCGCACTGAGCCGCGCCGTCGAGGGTGCGCGCAAGGGCTGGGGACTTCGCCGCATTCGGCAAGACCTGCTGGCGCACGGCTACCCTGCCCCGTCGGTCGAGGCGGCTCTCGACACGCTGAATGACCCGGACGACCCCGCCTTTGTGGATTTTTACGCCTCCTGCCTGGCGCAACTGCGCCGCAGGCTCGGGCGGGACACCCCACCGCCGACCGACCGCGCCGCGCGGGAAAAGCTGACCGCCGCCCTCCTGCGGCAGGGCTTCTCTGCCGACGAGATCCGCGAGGCCATGCGGGAGCAGGCAAACATAAGATCCTGAGCAAGATCCGCCTTCGCCTACCCGGTTCCTACCCGGAATTATGACTATTTCTCGGTCATATTCCGTTTGGTTGCTTCATACAGTGCTGTGTAACCAAATCTGAATGGAGGGCACACATATGGAAAGCAACAACACATGGGGAAAAGTCAAGGACTTTTTCAAGAAGATCGGTCGAAAGAACCTCATCATTGCGGGGGCGGTCGTGGTCATCGGCGCGGCCGTTGCGCTGAACTGGGCATTCTTCTCCGGCGCGGACGGCGGCGACGGCTTTGATTACAACGCCAGCGCCGGTATGTCCACCAACTACGGTACCAACCTGTCCACCTCGGCCGTCGGCGAGGACGACAAGACCCCGTCCACGCCCATCAGCACCGATGCCTACTTCTCCAGCGTAGAGGTCAGCCGCAAGAAGGCGCGGGATGAGGCGCGGGAGGTGCTCAACGCCGTGGTCGAAAACGACAAGGCGACCGAGGATGTCAAGGCGCAGGCCATGCAGGAGCTGCAGGCATTGACCAAGGAGATGGAGCAGGAGGCCAACATTGAATCTCTCCTGCAGGGCAAGGGTTTCGAGAAGTGTCTCGCCGTCATCAGCGGGGACAGTGCCAACATCGTAGTCAAGCATGAGGGGACACTTCAGCCCGCACAGCTGGCGCAGATCAATGCCGTCG
The DNA here is from genome assembly GCA_964463245.1 of uncultured Clostridium sp. Classification (GTDB taxonomy): domain Bacteria; phylum Bacillota; class Clostridia; order Oscillospirales; family CAG-272; genus CAMEON01. Next base: position 12,717 of record CAYXBU010000037.1, read on the forward strand.
TGTATGAGCAGGCGGGTATTCAGCCGGCCAACATCACCATTGTGCAGAAGGATTAAAATTCATTCGCAAGTCCCGTGTTCCGAGGAGGACTGGGACGGAAGTTTGCAGACCGGGCGCGAATAGCATCCCTGCAGGAGACCCGCAGGGATGCTATTCGCGCCCGGATTTTCTCGTTCGTACAGGACTTTTTTCTCATCCCCTCGCTCCCTCTCACATTCTCCGCAGACCCTTTGGGTAGTGGTTCTTCAGGACGCCGCGGTCGGCCTTTCCCCAACCGAGGGGGAAGCCGTCCACGGTGACGACACACCAGCCGGAGAGGGCAGTCGGACAGGGGAGAGTCTCACCGCGCAGGTAGGCGGCGGGGAGGAGGCTGTTTCCGCCCAGATCAAAGCGGCGGAGAGTGGCGGCGTGGTCGCCGTGGGCGCAGACCGCCAGCGCGTGGGCGGGGACAAATCGGCCGCGCGTGATCGTGCCGAGTTCCAGCCCCGCCCGCAGGACACGCAGACCCGACAGGTCGTCCTGTGTCAAGCCTCCGTCGGGCGGGAGCAAGGACAGGCGATCCCCGAACAGGCAGGGGTTCCCCTGCGGGAGATAGCCCATCACCTCCTGCACTACGTCCGCAAACAGCCGCATGGCCTCGGTCACGGACGCCCCCTGCTCCGCATGACGATCCCGCTCCGCTCGACGGTCGCGCTTATCGGAACGCCGCCCCCGAGGAGCCGCCGACTTGACAGGCGGCGGTGTCACATCCCGATCCGACCGACGGCGCAGGAGCACCGCAAAGTGCCCCTCCCCATCCGCGTGGTGGGGGAACAGCCGCACGGCGCGGGACAGGCTCTCGGCATGATCCTCGCCACCCGCCACCCAATCCGGGCGACCACTGTCCAGAACCCCCATCTCCAACAGGGACAAAATGGCCGTATTTTCGGTCATGATGGTGTCAAAATCCGGGTGCTCCGCGAGGAAATGCAGGAGTGTCCCCTCGTTCTCCTCGGGCGCAAAGGTGCAGGTGGAATAGGTGATAGTACCGCCGGGTGCCAGCATACGGGCGGCGGCGTTCAATATCTCAGTCTGGCGGGCGGCGCACAACTCCACATTCGCCTGCGACCACATCTCGGCCGCCTGCGGCTCCTTGCGGAACATCCCCTCCCCGGAGCAGGGCGCATCTACCGTGATCCGATCGAAAAAGCGGGGGAAATGTTCGGCCAGCGTGTCGGGATCGTGATTCAGCACCAGCGCATTCGGGATGCCCATTCGCTCTATATTGCCGGACAGGATCGCGGCACGGCCGGGGTGTATCTCGTTGGCGACCAGCAGGCCGCGACCGCCCAAGGAGGCCGCCAGCTGGGTCGCCTTGCCGCCCGGCGCGGCGCACAGATCCAGCACCCGCTCCCCCGGCCGAGGGGGACAGAGCGCGGCGGGGATCATGGCACTCGCCTCCTGAATGTAGTACACCCCCGCCTCGTGGTAGGGGTGCTTGCCCGGGCGCAGTTCGGAGTCGTCCGGGTATCGATAACCGCCGAGGGCGTAGGGGATATGTTCGGTCAGATACGGCAGGAGGGAACGCACGACGGCCTCCCCCGCGTCGTCCGGGTCGGCGACCCGCAGGGCATTGACCCGCAGGGACGGAGTGCGGGGCTTCGCGTAGGCCGCCAGAAAGGCGGGATATTCCCCGCCCAGCAGGCACTCCATGCGGGCAAGAAAGCCCGCCGGGAGGCCGTAAGTCTCGGCGGTGCTCATTGTCCGTCCTCCTGCAGCATGACCTGATATACCTCGTTCTTCGGCACGCCGCGATCCCGCGCCGCCGCCTTGATGGCCTCCTTGCGGGACAGTCCCTCCCCCTCATAGTGCGCAACGTGCGCGGGGATGCTCAGCCCCTCCCAAAAGCGCGGCGCGGCGGCGGGGTCAGCCCCCTCCAGCACCAGCACATACTCCCCGCGCGGCTCCTGCGCCTCATAGTAGGCCACCGCCTGACCCAATGTCAGCCGCAGTACCTCCTCGTTGATCTTGGTCAGCTCGCGGCAGAGCGCGACCCGCCGCCCCTCACCCAGCGCGGCCGCCAGCTCCGACAGAGTCTCCCGCAGGCGGTGAGGAGCCTCATGCAGGAGCATGGTGCGCTCCTCGGTCGCCAGTGCCGCCAGGCGCGCGGCGCGGGGCTTTTTCTCGGTCGGCAGGAAGCCCTCAAAGCAGAATCGCCCCGTCGGCAGACCCGACAGGGTCAGAGCGGTGATCCCCGCACAGCAACCGGGGATGGAGGTCACGGGGATGCCCCTCTCGGCGCAGAGCCGTACCAAGTCCTCCCCGGGGTCGGAGATGGCAGGAGTCCCGGCATCCGTGACCAGCGCGCAGGACTCCCCCGCCGCCAGGCGGTCGCAGATCTGCCCGCCCCGCTCCCGCTTGTTGTGCTCGTGGTAGGAGACCAGAGGCTTGCGAATATCCAGGCAGGACAGGAGCTTTCCCGTGTTGCGGGTGTCCTCGGCGGCGATGAAGTCCACGCCCGAGAGCACCGACGCGGCACGCTCCGAGAGATCGGACAGATTGCCGATGGGGGTGGCGACCAGGTAGAGCCAGCCGGGCAGGATGCGGTTCTTTTCGGGTGCAGTAAGCATGGAATACCTCTCAAAAGCAGAATAAGAAGGATCACAAAGGACACCTCTGCCTCAACTTGCATATACTGGGGCGAATGACCCTGTACAAGGAGGCAGAGAGAGCATGGCGATCAAAATATACATCGACCAGGGGCACAACCCGGTCAACCCCAACGCAGGCTCCGAGGGGAACGGTCTGCGGGAGCAGGATGTGGTCTATCGCATCGGTCAGTTGCTGGCCGAGCGGCTTCGAGCGGATGACCGCTTCGAGGTGCGCCTGTCCCGCCCGACCGCCTCGACCCAGCTGGGGAGCAGTAACGCGACCAGTCTGGCGGCGCGGGTGCGAGATGCCAACGAGTGGGGCGCGGACTACTTCATCAGTCTGCACACCAATGCATCCGAGATCTCCTCGGCCAGCGGCACCGAAATGCTGGTCTACGCGCGGGACAGCCGCGCCTACCGCCTGGCGGAAGACCTGCTGGACAATGTGCTCGCGGTGACGGGACTGCCGGATCGCGGTGTCAAGCTGCGCCCGGGGCTGTATGTCCTGCGCAAGACCCGTATGCCCGCCGTGCTGGCCGAGCTGGGCTTCATCTCCAATCCCGGGGATGCCGCACTCATGTCAGAGTCCCCCGGCCTGTTCGCCGAGGGACTGTATCGTGGGATCGTGGCCTACACAGGGGTGTAACAGCGGGAACATCTCATCGGATCTCGATGCAGCTCCAGCCGACCCGCCCCTCGGCATCCACGACCTCGGCACGGACGAAGTGCTCCTCCTCCTTGAAGGTGTAGAGCGCCTCGGTCAGCCCCTCGCCGCGCAGGATTCGCCCCGCCGTCCAAGCCAGATTGGAGGGGAACACGATCTTGACGGCGGGGGAGCAACGGACACGGACGGTGTTGGCGTCCACCCGCTCCAGATGCACCTCGGGACCCATGGTGGCGTAGAATCGCTCCTCGGCGATGACCTCGCCCAGGCCTTCCCGATCCACGGCGGCGGCCTCCGCCATGATCATGCCGCGGAATTGGTCGCCGTTGTAGTAGTGGCTGTCGTCGGTGGCGATCAGGGGCAGGCACATCCCCCGCGCCGCGATCTGATCCACAATGATCCCGGCATAGGGGCGATCCGACATTCCCCAATCCGACACGGAATTGTATATCTCGGTGGCGTCCACATCCCCCAGCGTGAAGATCTGATCCGGGGTATTCAGGCTCCAGGCGGGGTGTGCCAGCACGGCAAGGCCGCCCGCGCGGTGTATCTCCTTGATCAAGATGCGGGCTTTCTCCACCGGAGACAGCCGTGTATCGTTGCACATTTGCTGGTTCAGGTTGGGCTTGCGAGGGCAGTCCAGTGCCAGAATGTGGAACACACCGGCGGCCGTCTCACTGCTTCCCACGTTGTATTCACAGCCCGAGACGATGCGTAACCGCTGGGGGGTGCCATCCGGCAAGGCTCCCATATATTCGCCGGGGCCGTTCCAGACCCAGTGGTCAGTGACCGCCAGCATATCGTAGCCCGCGCGGGCGTACGCGCTTAGGACCTCCTCGTAGGTCAGCTGCCCATCCGAGCGGGTGGTGTGGCAGTGGAGGCATATCTTATAGCGACGCTTTCCGGTAATATCGGTAAACATGACGCATATTCTCCTTTCTCGATCCTCTACCCACATTATACTACATTTTTCCGAATAACGCAAGGCGGATAACTGTTTTTTTCCTGCATCTCGGTCATTTTTTTCGACAGCCCCTCGGTGTCGCACCACACAAAAGTCCCCCCTGCCACGGCGGCAGGGGGGCTTTTCGTGATCTCGAAGATCACTCCTTGTACTTTGCGATCTTCTTGTTGAGGTTTTTGACGTCGCGGTTGATCTGCTTCTCAGCACCCTTGACGATGGAAGCGACCGTGCCGGACTTACCCGGCTTCATGGCTCCCGCCATGTTGGCGACAATAGTACCACCGATGCCCAGATAGTACGCGGGATCATACACACGACTCTGCATGATCAGGTCGATCATGGGACGGGACTCCTCGTCCGTGACGTTCTTGGAGGTCAGGTTCAGGTCATAGTAGAGGTAAGTCACCGTAGAGACAGACTCATACGCAATGGCCTCCAGCATATAGGCAACATCTGCCCGCTGCTGACCGTTCACGGAGCAGGGGATGGCGACCACGCCGCCGGTGGTGTGCAGCATGCTGTAATACTGACCCTGCTGCTCGTCATACATAGGATAGGGAACGATGCCGAACATCACATCGTAGTTGCGCATACGGCTGACGCACTGCATACACTCGCCGAAGAACAGCGCGTGACCCTCGCCGAAGCACTTCTGGCCGGTCTCGACGACCGGGATACCGGACTCATTCATGTTATACGCATACTGCTCGGAGAAGATCAGATTCGCCTTTTCAGCCACGGCCGAGGCGCGGCTGACATCCAGCGCAAGCAGGAATTCATCGTTCTCGTCACGATTCACGATCTGCAGACCGCCGGCATACATCATGCAGTACGGAACGTCGTTGGTATATGCCAGACCGCAGACATCCGAGTCATACATCAACTCGCCGTCGCCGTCCTTATCGTTGGTAGCGGCTACCATCATGTCGTACATTTTGCTCATGGTCCACTGCTTGTTGTCCACCAGCGTGTACGGGCTATCCAGCTGCACGTCGGTGATCAGCGACTTGTTGAAAAGCATCATGAAGGTCGCATCGTTGTCACTGGTGAGGATATCGCCGGTCGCCATGAACAGATGTCCATCCACCTTGAGGCTGTTGACCAGGTTCCCGTCCCAGTAGCCCTTGGAGAAATCCAGGTAGGGGGAGCAGGTATCCGACAAAAGATCCGCCAGGTTGCAGGATTGGAGCATACTGTTCGCCTGCGCCAAACTGGTCACGACAGCCTGGAACTCACCGGTCGGGCTGAGTACTTCATTCTGGACGCGGGTAGAATGGTTACCGGTGGTCTCCTTCAGCTCCTCCAGGGTGATCTTGTACTTGGATTCCACGATCATGTTCCGCTCGCTCACCGCCTCGGAGATCGGGACGAACTCACTGTCCTCCTCCGGGATGATCTCGACCGTAGACCACTCTTCCTCGTCGCGGGTCAGGAAGACCAACGTGGTGTTGAACTGCTTCTCGGGCAGATCGAAGGTGTAGTTGGTGTCGTTCTCATCCTCACCCTCGCCCTCGCCTCCGGACTCTCCCTCGGTTGCGGGCGCGGATGTCTCGGTCGGTGCCTCGGTCGCGTCGGACGATCCGTCCGCGCAGGCGACTACGGGCAACAGCATCAGAGCCGCCAACAGGATACACAGAAGTTTTTTGGCCATGTTCGTTCCTCCATTCATGAGTATTTCAAAAGTTACCCCGCCGATCGCGGGCAGTTCAGACAATACAGCGCGATCTCCTTAGCTGCGTTCACATCGCAGGACTTATTTACAATTTGCAACTGCACCCTGCTCGGCACACGCCAAAGCTTTCCTGCCACCGCGGCAAGGAGGAACTTTGAAGCCTCAGGGATCAATCCTTGTACTTTGCAATCTGCTTCTTAAGATTCCTGACATCCTTATTGATCTGCTTTTCGGCACTCTTGGCAATGGAAGCCACGGTTCCCGCCTTCCCGGGAGACATTGCACCCGCCAGGTTCGTAACAACGCTGCCACCGATCCCCAAACAGTAGGCAGGATCGTACACGCGGCTCTGCATGATCAAGTCGATCATGGGACGAGATTCCTCGTCCGTAACGTTCTTAGAGGTCAGGTTCAGGTCATAGTAGAGGTAGGTCACTGTCGAAACGGACTCACAGGCCATAGCCTCCAGCATATAGGCAACATCTGCCCGCTGCTGACCCGTCACAGAGCAAGGGATGGCAACCACACCACCGGTCATATGCAGCATACTGTAATACCGTCCCTGCAGCTCGTCATACATGGGATAGGGGACGATGCCGAACAACACATCGTAGTTACGCATACGACTGACGCACTGCATGCACTCACCCATGAACAGCGCATGACCCTCGCCAAAGCACTTCTGCCCGGCCTCAGCCAGCGTGTTCCCCGTGGCGGAATTAAGATAGAAGGAGTACTGATCAGACAGCAAAAGATTCGCTTTTTCCGCCACACTCGAAGCCCGATTCACATCAAGGCTGAAAACATATTCATTATTCTCATCACGCGTCACGATCTGCAGACCGCCGGAATACATCAGGCAATAGGGTGTGCTTTCCGTATATGCCAGGCCGCTGATGTCAGAATCGTATGCCAGTGTACCGTCGCCATCCTTATCGTTGGTAGCGACCACCATCATGTCATACATCTTGCTCATGGTCCACTGCTTGCTGTCCACCAGTGCATACGGGCTATCCAATTGCGCGTCCTGAATCAGTGATTTGTTGAACAGGATCGCAAAGGTCGCATCATTATCGCTGGTCAAGATATCGCCGCTTGCCATGAACAAGCGTCCCTCTACCTTGAGATTCTCGGTCAACCTGCCATCCCAATAGCCTTTGGAGAAATTCAAATATTCGGAGCAGGAGCCGGACAACAGATCCAGCAGATTGCAGGATTGAAGCATACTGCTCGCCTGCGCCAAGCTGGTAGCGATAGCCTGGAACTCACCGGTCGGGCTGAGTGCCTCCTGCTGAACGCGAATAGCGTGGTTGCCGGTTCCCTCTTTCAAGCTCTCTATAGAGAACTTGTAGCGAGATTCCAAGATCATATTACGCTCGGTGACCGCCTCGGAAATGGGCACGAACTCGCTGTCCTCCTCCGGGACGATCTCGACCGTGGACCATTCGGCCTCATCACGGGTCAAGAAGACCAGCGTGGTGTTGTCAAAGGTCTTCTCGGGAAGATCAGAGACGTAATCGGCATCGCTTTCTCCCTCGCCATCGCCTCCGGACTCACCCTCGGTTGCGGGAGCGGACGTCTCGGTCGGTGCCTCGGTCGCATCGGATGATCCGTCCGCGCAGGCAACTACCGGCAAGAGCATCAGAGCCGCCAACAGGATACACAGAAGTTTCTTTACCATAATTGTACCTCCACCTTATAGCTTTTGGAAAACGCACCCGCCGGTGCGAGTGTCCCAAATCAAGATCAATTCATCTTACCACAACTCCGCCAAAAAAACAAGGCTAAATTGTAAATTTTATGGACAACTCTGTATTTTACGACAGGAGCCGCCGTGCAACGAGACCTCCTCGCGGTGAAGTCCTGTCTTACACGCCGCAGGCGTATTCCACTCGTTCCGAAAGGAGGGCCTTTCACCGAAAAACTGCATTACCTCTTTACTCTTCACGAAGAGTGAAGAGTAATGAGTAAAAACCTTCCCGGACTTCGTCCGAGAAGGTTTTTGTGAGTAATTTCAAATTTTGATACAAGTTCAAAATGGGTGCAACTGTTACTATGGATGTATTTTTATGAAAAACTTTGCCATCCATTTCGTTTCGACAAATCGGAATTTGATTATCTCTTTTTATAAATAACAAGCTCAGGATTCTCGCCATTTGCTTCATAAGTAGCTATGAGAATAAAGTCCATATTGGCTACGATACCAAAGCATCTTTCGCCGCCGAATTCGCATTCCAGTTGATTGCCGAGATAGGTTGCGTTATCGTCAAGGAATTTTACGATCTTACCGTTAGGAAGATGGTATTCAAGGTTAACGTATCCGCCCACAGGCGCGTTAAGGCAACACCGCACAATTCACGGCTTACGCCTTTTTCACTCACTTGCTTGC
>CAYXBU010000038.1:0-20925 GCA_964463245.1 uncultured Clostridium sp.
TAGTATCTCTTAGAAAGGAGTATAACGATGGCTGAACAAACGAAAGCATATTTAAGCAATAACGGCGAGTACACTACCTTTACATTCGGCGGTCGTACTCTCACTTTCCTTACAAGCAAAAGCCTTGAATGCTATACAAGCGTCAAAGAATGGGATAACGGATACCTTGTTGTAATGGCAAAATATTCAACTCGACCGACAGAGGAAGAAGAGTATATCGACCTCATCCCGATTCTTGAAAACCTTTATATGAACGCCAAAGCGTTCTTAGATCCCATCAGACAGGTGGAGGTGCGTTATGCCTGAAGAAAAAATCAAAAAGATTGCCGACAGTGCCGATATGATCGTTGGCGGTTATGCGTTTACAAAAAAGGACGGAAAAATATCCGTGCTGAATATCAACAATCCTGAATATGCAATGGTGCTTTCCCTTGAAGGCAAGCTGCTTGAAACAAATATGGAGCCAATTGAGCAAGCACTTGTTTTGAGAATTTGGGAGAAGAATTCCTCTTTGATGGAGGATGACAATGCCTAAATATTATCAGTATCAGATCGCCGGTTACTATCTTTATTACACATCTCACTGCATTATCGAATGTATGCACGTTCACGCAAGCGATAAGAGATTGACGGAAGGCGGCTCTGCAAAATTCTTCGTAAACAGCGACGGTTCGACCGTTTTGCAAAATCGAGGCATTCTTTCTGACGTTGAAATCAATAAGATCCAGAAGTTTATTAAGATCAACTATCTTGAAATGTTTGAAAAGTGGTCTATGGATAGTAATAAAGGATTTTTTGATCAGCAGTAAAAGGATACTATCCCGTCAATTCTTTTAGAAATAATTATATCAACAGCCTCTGCTTTGTAAAATCAGCAGAGGCTGTTTTCTTTGCTTACTGCGAGTCAAGAATTGAATATTCGCAATTCATTGACCTCTATGCTGTTGCCTGCTCAAATTGGCTGTTGTAAAGCTCGGCATAGAAGCCTCCCTTTGCCAAAAGCTCCTCATGGTTGCCGCTCTCGATAATATCGCCGTCCTTCATGACGAGGATGAGATCGGAATTTTTGATGGTGGAAAGTCGGTGCGCTATGACGAAGGAGGTGCGACCGTGCATCAGCTTATCCATGGCATCCTGAATTTGAAGCTCGGTTCTGGTATCGACGGAGCTCGTCGCCTCATCCAGGATCAGCATGGGCTTATCCGCGATCATAGCACGGGCAATGGTAAGCTGCTGTTTCTGTCCCTGCGACAGGTTGACCTGATCGGTCAGCACGGTATCGTAGCCGTTTGGCAATGTCCTGATAAAATGATCAAGCCCGACAGCCTTGCAGGCCTCTCTGATCTTGTCATCCGAGACGTTCGGTGTGGAATAAACGAGATTTTCTCTGACCGTGCCCTCGAAAAGCCAGGTATCCTGCAAGACCATGCAGAACTGATCATGGACATCCTCTCTCTTTACATCCTTTGTGGAAATGCCGTCGATCTTGATCTCGCCGCCTTGAAGCTCATGGAACCGCATCAGAAGATTGACCATGGTCGTCTTTCCTGCACCGGTAGGGCCTACGATGGCTATTTTCTGTCCCGGCTTTGCCACAGCCGAGAAATCGTGAATAATGATCTTATCCGAATCCTCATAGCCAAACTTGACGTGGCTGAACTCAACAGAGCCCTTCACGTTTTCAAGGGTCTTCGTCTTACTGCTCTCGTCCTCCATCTCCTCTGCCTCAAGGAACTCAAAGACGCGCTCGCCTGCCGCCGCCGCAGACTGAAGCGATTGCATGGCCTGCGAGACTTGAGAGAGCGGCTGTGTAAAGTAACGGACATAGAGCATGAATGCCACGATGACCTCAATGCCGATATCGCCGTTTATGGCAAGCGTACCGCCCACGATGCAGACGGCCACATAGGCAAAGTTTCCAATAAATGTCATCAGCGGCATCATCAGTCCCGACAGGCAGTGCGCCTTAAAGCCGCTGTCACGGAGGTTTGTATTGAGGCGGTCAAACTCCGCGATCGCCTGCGCCTCACCGTTATACGCCTTGACGACCGTGTGACCTGCATAGTTTTCTTCAACGTGTCCGTTGAGCGCACCGAGGTTACGCTGTTGCCTTGTAAAGTATTTTTGGCTCCGACTCATAATGAGGAGCATGATCACAAGACCGATCAAGGTCGCCGCAACGGCGGTCAGAGCCATGATCCAGTTGGTAATGAGCATCATGATCAGGCTTCCGAAGAACAGCACGATCTGCGTGATCAGTGTACCGACACTTTGGTTGAGCGACTGCCCGATGGTGTCCACATCGTTGGTCACACGGGAGAGCACATCGCCCGTTGTGGTGCGGTTGTAATACCACATGGGCAACCGGTTGATCTTATGCGAAATGTCGCTTCGCATGGATCGGGACACCCGCTGGGTGACGGTCGCCATGATCCAGCTCTGCATGGCCGAGAGCAACCAGCTTGCGGCGTAGAAGCAGACCAGCGTGATCGCGACCACCGCAATGGCATCCAGATCGACATTTCCTGCAAAAAGCCCTGCCTGAATATACTTGGTGATCTCCGAGAGCTTGTCGGGGCCGAGCAGGGTCAGCACGGTTCCCCCGATCGCACAGACGAGTGCGATCACGATAAAGGCAATGTACTTGCGGCAATAGAGGAGCAGCTTCTTCCAGGTTCCGACCAGATCCTTGGGCTTCTCGCCTACCCGCATTCTTCCGCCCGGACCTCCGGGACCTCGGCGCATCGGTCTCTGCTGTGCCTGACCGAATTCATATTCTTTCTTTTCCATTACGCAAGTTCCTCCTTTGAAAGCTGCGAGAGCGCGATCTGCTGATAGACCTCGCAGGTCTGCATGAGCTCCTCATGCTTGCCGATACCGACCATGCGCCCCTCGTCCAGCACGATGATCCGATCCGCATCCTTGATCGTACCGATCCGCTGTGCCACGATCAGTCTTGTTGTATCCTTGCATTTTTGATCCAGGGTCTTGCGGAGCACGCGGTCTGTCTTATAGTCAAGAGCCGAGAAAGAGTCGTCAAAAATGAGGATCTCGGCATTTCTTGCGATGGCACGCGCGATGGAAAGGCGTTGCTTCTGACCGCCCGAGAAGTTGGCACCGCCCTGTGCAACGTATTTTTCGTATTTTTCGGGCGAGCCTTCGATAAATTCGCTTGCCTGTGCCGTGTCTGCCGCATCGGCGATATCCGTGTCGGTCGGGGTCGGCTGCCCGTTGTCGCCGTAGGCAATATTAGAGGCGACGGTTCCCGAGAACAGGGTCGCCTTTTGCGAAACATAGGCGATCTTATTCCGCAAGGCTTGCTCGTCATAGTCCTTGACGTTGACACCGTCCACCAGCACCTCGCCGCCTGTGACGTCATAGAAGCGGGGAACGAGATTGATCACGGTGCTCTTACCGCAACCGGTAGAGCCGATAAAGGCGATCGTCTCGCCCTTTCTTGCCGTGAAGGAAATATCGTGGATCACGTCTGCCTCGGCATCGGGGTAGCGGAAGGATACGTTTTTGAACTCGACCTCGCCGACCACGCCGGGCTTGCCCTCGGTCGCGGTTCCGTTCCGGATCGTCGGCTCGGTATCCAGCACCTCGTTGATACGCTTGGCCGCGACAGAGGCACGCGGCAGCATCATGAATGGCATGACCAGCATCATAAACGACATGACGATCATAATACCGTATTGGCTGAACACCATCATATTGCCAAACATGGTGACTCTGCCGTCAAAACTGTTCACGCCGCTGAGCAAGACCGCACCGATCCAATAGACAGCCAGCATCAAGCCGCTCTGCACCAGCATCATGGTCGGCATCATGAATGCCATGGTGCGTTGCTGGAAGAGCTGAGTTCGGGTCAGCTCATCATTGGCTGCCGCAAATTTGTTTTCCTGGTATTCCTCTGCGTTGTATGCCCGAACCACGCGCAGACCGTTCAGGTTCTCACGGGTGACACGGTTGAGGTCATCGGTCAGCTTTTGCATCCTTCTGACCTTGGGCAGGACAAGCGTAATGCAGATCCCGACGACCGACAGCACGATCACGACCCCGATCGCGGTAGCCAGCGACCACTGCCATTCCTGATCGGCGATCTTGCAGATCGCCCAAATGGCGGTCACGGGGGCTTTGATCAGCATTTGCAAGCCCATCACGATGAACATCAGCACCTGCTGAATGTCGTTGGTGGAACGGGTGATCAGGCTCGCGGTGGAAAATTTGCCGATCTCCTCCATGGAAAAGCTCTGTACCTTCTTGAACAGGCTTCCGCGCAGGGCAAAGCCGAGATCACTGCCGATGCGCGCTGAGAAGATCGCCGTGATCACCGCCGCCGCAACGCTTCCGAGCGAGCAGAGCAGCATCATGCCACCTGCTCTCCACACCTCCGACATCTGACTGCCGGGCGTTTCGATCAAGACGGTCAGCTCCTGCATATAATCGGGCATGGTCATGTCCAACCAGACCTGCACCACGATGAATGCAATGCAGATCAGCGCGTAGCACCAATCCTGCGGCTTCATTTTTTTCAGTAGTTTGATCATCTTCTATCCTCCTGTTATGTGAAAAATTGAGATCATACATACATGTTGTCTCTCGCCATGCGGCTTCGAGAACTTGCTAACATAGTTAGACTTTTGCCCGAAAATAAATCAGACCGAAGTCTGATCTATTTTTTTGTGTCCATGTGAATGGGGTCGGCGGGCGGTGAAAATCCCTCCGCCATGGCGGCCTTAACCTCCACGGACAGATCCATAAATTGTTTGAGCTTTTCCATTCCGACCCGATCGATCACATACGAGATATGCCTCAGCATATTCTCCTGCATTTGCTCGGCGAGGTTCTTTCCCGCTTCCGACAGGCAGACCACCGTCACGCGCGCGTCCGCCCTGTCGCTCTCGCGGTTGATCAAGCCCTTGCTCTCCATTTTTTTCAGAAGTACTGCGACCCTCGCCGTACTGACCCCCATCGCCTCGCTGATCGCGCCCGCCGACAATCGGTTCTCCTCGGCCGAGTAGAGCAATTTGACGGCGAAGCCGATCCCGGTATTGGAGTCGTTGAATATCTTGAAAAAATTGGCGGGGTGTGCCTTGGGCAATTCACTTATGATATAGTCGATCTGTTCCTTGGTTGCCATACGCCCATTCCTCCTCGAAAGCCTAACCTGGTTAGATTATAGCAGGATCCGGTCGATTTGTCAATCGACAAAAGAGACAAAAAAGATGAAAAATCAGCCGCCGTTTCTGTTTTCGCGCACACTCACAGAGACATCCGCCCGTTGGTAAAGCGGAAGTTCCGCATACTTCTACCGCTGAGCTTGTCGACAGGGATTGCCGCCTCGATGCGCTCGATATCCTCTTTTGTAAACTCGATCTTCAAGGTGTCCAGCGCGCTCTGCAAGTGGTCGGGAGATGTCGTGCCGACAAGGCTTTGCACATGGTCGTATTTGGCGAGCGACCATGCAAGGGCAAGCTGGGACAGGCCAATGCCTTTCTCGTCGGCGATGGCCTTGAGTGCCTTTACCATGACCAGATTGGTGTCTCTATGTTCAGGGGCGAGCATACCGCGTGCAAAGCGAGGATCACTTTCAATAGTATCAAGCGCGTTATCGGCAAAAAGTCCGTGCCCGATCGTGCCGAAGGCAAGCACCTTGACACCAAGCTCCTTTGCCGTGTCGATCAGCTCTTTTTCGATGCTTCTGTCGATCAGAGAATAGGACATCTCAACGGTATGGATGGGGGCTACCTTGCAGGCGCGACGGAGCGTGTCCGCATCCACCATGGAAAGGCCGATATGACGGACATAGCCGGCTTCCACGAGCCGCGATATCTCGCCGACCACTTCCTCCACAGGGATCTCCGTGTCCTGACGGGCAGGCTGATAGAGGTCAACATAGTCCATGCCCAGTCGGGAGAGGGAATAGGCGAGGTGCCCTTTGATGTTGAACGGCTTGACATCCAGCCCGTAGATACCGCCGCCGGGCTGAGGGAGCACGCCGAATTTGACCGACAGAAAATAGCTGTCTCTCGGCACGCCCTGCATGGCTCTGCCGACGATCATCTCGCTCTCGCCTGCGTTGTAAAATTCGCCCGTGTTGAAGAGTGTGATGCCGCTTTCAAGGGCTTTGCGGATGGTTTGGATGGAATTTTCCGGATTCCTGCGGCTCGACATACCCATACAGCCGAGACCGAGTCTTTCAAGGTCTTTCATGAGTTCTTCCTCCCGTTTTTAGTTTCTGAATGATGCCATATTTCCGCGCCCGTAGCCGCCTGTGAACCTGCCGCCATCGTCACCGATGGCATTCATGCCGTCCTTCAGTGTGACATCCAGTTTCTTCTCGCCGTCAATGTAAAGAGAATAGGTTTCCCCCACCTTGAAATCGGGTGTGGTATAGACCGATTGCACCGCATCGCTCCGCGTTGCAAGCTCCAAGAGGACATTGCCATCCGCATCGCGTATCGACAATGTGCTTCCGGCGACTATTTCATTGGTGTGAGAGAACCACAGGATGGGCTGTTTATCCCAATAGACATTCACGCCCATGCACCCGACAGCGGCAATATTCCCGCCGCTGATGGTCACATCGCCGTTACAGAGCAGGGAACCCTCGTAGTCGGGGTATGGCGGCGCACTGAGGCGGAGGGTACCGCCCGTCACATAGATGTTGCCGTTGGAGTCCACGACATCGCCGCCGGCACTTGCCTCCAGCTCTCCGCCTCTGATCCATGCCTGAACATACGGATTCCCGCCCCGTCCCTCAAAGGCCTCCGCCTCGGGCGTACCTGCCGCCGCGCTGAGGGCATCGTTGGATGCCTTGATATAGGACTTCCCACCGTTGATCTCGATGACCGTCCCCTCAAAGCCCTCGTAGCATACGGGGATCTCGATCTCACCGCCGTTGATGTACAGGTTACGGTCGGCGTGGATCCCGTCATCCTTGGTTTCGATATAGAAGGTGCCGCCCCCTATTTTCACATCCACATCGGAATGAACAGCATCATCCTTGCTGATGATGCGGAAGCTGCCGTTCTCCACCGTCAACAGGGTTCCCGCCTTCAAGCCTTTCTGGCTGTTCGACCTGCCCGCGGGCGTGCCGTCTGTGGTTATATCGAACCTGCCGTCCGATATCACCAACGAGGTCTCGGCCTGTATGGCATCACCGACAGATCGTATCACAAAATCTCCGTTCGTGATCTGCACATAACCGAATGCGGCACCGTCTGCATTGCTTGCCTGAAACGCATCGCCGCCCGATGTTATCTCGAATCGTCCGTTCAGGACCGTTATCGAGTCCTTGCCCTTTATCGCGTCGGCGACCGCATTTACACGAAATCCGCCACCTTCGATCACAAGGTCGTCCTTAGTGTAGATGCCGTGTTTGAAATTGGCGTTGACGGTCAGCCATCCCGTGCCGCCAATATTCAGATCGGTCTTGCTGAACAGGGCGGCGTTGGGCTCTTCCTTGACGGTGTCATCGTATATATAATCCCGTGCATCACTGATGATATTTCGGGTATTCTCGGTCAAGCTAATGAAAAGATCGTCGCAGTTTTTGCAATAGATAGCCGCATTCTTGCTGTTCGATACATGGATCCCCGACAGAACGAGCTCGACCACGGCACTGTCGGGCGCATCGATCAGGATCTGACCATCCGAGAGTGTACCCGTGATCTCATATACGCCGTCCTCGGATATGGTCAGCGTATTTCCGTTGACCGATGCGCCACTGCCGTTCACGACAATAGCGTTATCCGCAAGCGTGATTTGAGTCGTTGCCGGGCGAGTGGGTCTTTGTGTAGAGGCACTCGGCGGTGCGGGAGGCGGTATCAGTGCTTCACCCGTCGCTGGGTTGCTGATGGTGGTGTCGCTGTCTGTCGGCAGGTCCTCATTTGAAGCGGAGCAACCGGAAAGCACCGGCAGCAGCACCAACAACAACGCCAACAGAGCGGAACACATTTTCTGAACACCGTCGTTATTTCTTTTGCTCATGGTCGTTCCCCCCTTTATATCCCAAATAATCTTTCCGCATTTTTATATGCGATGAGTTCCTTTTCGCTTATGGTTATCGGCGCATTTTCGATAAATGCGAGTGCCTCGTCATTCAGGATAAACGGATAGTCCACCGAGTGGATGATCCTGTCGGCACCGAGCACATCCATGCAGAACCGAAGCTGCGGATAGTCAAAAATACCGCTCGGCGTGACATACACATTGTCCTTGAAGGTTTCGGTTATGGTTCGTTCAAGTCCCGTTACCGACCCCGGCAGTGCCTGATCGAGCCGCGAGAGGAAGAACGGCACCATCTCGCCCCAATGTCCCGCGATGACCTGCAACCTAGGGAAGCGTTCAAATGCACCGGATAGGATCAGGCGCAGTACCTGTATGCCTGCCTCATTGTGCCAGCCCCAGCCATACAGGGAGAGCCTTGCGCTGAGCCTGTCGCCGAGTCCGTCATAATAGCTTTTCTGGACGCTTGCCATCGGCGGCGCGGGGTGGATATAGATCGGCGCATTCAGACTTTCCGCCGCCTCCAGGATCGGGAGAAATGCCTTGTCATCGAGAAATGTATCCTCGCCCGAAGCTCGTCCTGCGAGGATCACCCCTTGAAAGCCGAGCTTTGTGATCGTTCTTTCCAGCTCCTTGACCGAGGCCTCGATATGTTTCCACGGAAGCGTTGCAAATGCACCGAAGCGGTCGGGGTGTGTCTTTACGATCTCCGCAAGCTCGTCATTGGCCTCGCTGACAACACCTGCTTCTTTTCTCGACAAAAGCTGTGTGCTGACGGGAGCCGAAAGGATCTGCTTTGTAATGCCGCATCTGTCCATGTTTTCGATGCGCTTTTCTATATTGCCATAAAGCTCTTTGTCGGGATAATACGGCAGGTCGGGTGAGCCTGCCGCCGAGGTACGCACAGCATCCTCGGAAGGGTATTTAGCAAGTGCTCTGCTCAGCGTTTTCAGCGGTATATGCTCTTCTGTCATAATGATCTTCACGATTTCCGCTCTCCATCTATCCAAATTTGCTTGATGTTCTTGATAGCGGCAATATCCTTGTCGGGTCTGCCGTCGATCAGCAAAAGCGTTGCCTTCTTGCCGACCGCAACCGAACCGAGCCCGTCAATGCCGAACACCTCGCAGACCCTGCTTGTCGCGGCCGCCAAGACCTCAACGGGCGCAAGACCTGCCTTGCAAAGAAGCCCCGGTTCACGATGCATGGATGAGCCGTGAGCGACGGCGGGCGCAAAGCTCCCGTCGTTTGCATCGGTGGCGGCAAGAATGGTCACGCCGCACATATGAAGGGTGCGGACGGCCTTTTCCGCATTCTTATAATGCTCGGGAAGGTAACCATTCTTTCCGCTATACGAAAAGGCTTCCATCATGACCAGCGTTGGCGCGACCGCGATCCCACGCTCGGAGATCTCCTTGGCAAGACTTTCGGGCAATTCTTCCTTCATTGGCACATGAAGCAGAATGTCCGCGCCGCACTCGATCACCATCCGCTCCGCCTTTATGCTCGTCGCGTGAACCGCGACCTTGAGATCGCACTCGTGAGCCGAGGAGCAGATGCCTTTCAGTGCCGCCTTGGGCATCAGATCCGGCTCAAACAGCAGAACCTTGATGTACTTTGCACCGTTTTCGATCGCCTTTTTGACATAGCCCTTGCCGTTCAGCGTTCCCATGGTCATGCCTGCGGAAGATATGATCGTCAACTCGTTGGAATTGGCAACAAGCTCACGCGGAGCACAGACATCACAGGTGGCAACAATACCGTTCTTTACCATATCCCGGATCTGATGCTCATTTGTCATATGCGTATGGGCATCGATCAGCCCGGGCATCAGAAGGTAACGGCTGTCCACGCCTTCGGCTTCCTTCACGGCAGTGATCACGCCGTCCTCGATGGTGACCGATGCGTTCTCCAAGATCTTTTCTCCGTCAAACAACGGGTAATTCAATGTTGCCTTGCTCATTTTTCTGCCGAGACAAGCTCACTGAACTTCATCACAAGACCGTAGTGGTTGCTCATGACCAGGTAATTGGCACGGACGACGACCCGATCCCCGACCCCCACCTTGCTGTAATGGCCGTCCGTCGGGAAGATCACAAGGGCATAGGTCTGCCCGCTCTCGCTGTCGGACAGCTCAATGGACGGCTTGTTATGGATATCGGGACCGACCTTCTTGGCAATGCCCGTGACCTCAAACCGCTTGTCTACATACTTGGCGTAGAAACTGTCCGCATCGGCATAAAACTCGTCACAGAGTGTCTTTGCGGCAAAGGGCGCATCCTGCGAAAGCATCGGCATAGCCGAGGTTTCGATCGCATAGGTCTTTGCATTCGACGGATGACGGGGGTAAAATTCAAGATCTTTCATAATGTATACCTCTGCTTGGCAGACCCGATGCAAGTGCTTGATCGATCTGCGCTTTCGTGTCCTTTTTCAAGAAGCTTACTTAGGAAAAGGTCGGATTGACGATGATGTCATCCTCTGTTGAGCGGATAAAGTACGGGTCTATCGCAGATGCCTGCTCCAAGCGGATCGGCACCAGCAGAACGGGCGCACGAAAGACAGTTCCTGCGGCATCACGTTCCTTCCAGTGGATGAAGCCAAACGCCATGTGTGCAACATTGACACCGGTCTCCTCAATGAATTCCCGCGTCTTTTTGTCAATGCTCTTCAGGGCGATAAGCGGGTCTGCCGCCTCCTTATAAAGCAGGAGCTGACTCTGACGCTTGAGCTTCCCGGAGAACCGGGTCAAATAATCGGTTTTCTCACTTGAGTCGTCCAGCTCCTCCGCCACCTCGGGCTCTTCCTGCTTTGGGACGGGGTCATCCTTTGCACTGTCCTCGACAATGTCCTCTTCCTCGGCGATCCTGGGATCAAACACCTCAAAAACGGTCGCCCCCTCAACCTTCTCAAACAGGGCATCGGGGGAAGGGAGCAGTACCTCCACGGTCGTGCTCTTCGTATCCTTGAAGTTGACCAGATTGTTCCGCTTTCCCGTGCCCAGCAGCAGCTCTGCCCATTTATCCAGCTTTTTCGTGTCCATGTTCACTCCGCCTCTCATTTCGCCAATACCGCGCAACAGCAAGCCGGAGGAGAGGCATTGCCTTGCCGCAGTCTAAAAAATACATTCGTGGTCGTTTTCCTCGTGATTCCCGTCAACATTCCACCGCAACTTTGATGACCCCATCCCGCTTTTCCTCAAACAGTTCATACGCCTCATCGATCCTTGAGAGCGGATAGGTATGCGTGATCAGCGGCTCGGTGTCCAGCTTGCCCTCGGCGATGAGCCGCAAGGTCTCCTCGCAGTCACAGCCGTCCACACCACCGGTCTTGAAGGTCAGGTTCTTGCCGTACATGGCGGGGAGGGGCAGGGTCTGGGGCTTGTCGTACAGGGCGACGATCGTGACGATGGCGTTCGGTCGGGCGCATTGCCACGCAAGCTCGAATGTGTTTTCCGTATCGGTGTCGGCACCTGCGACCTCAAGCACCACATCCGCACCGCCGTGGTCGCTGTTCTCGCGAACAAAGCCAAGGCATTCCTCGGGTCGGACAGTCAGCATGGCGGGGTAGTGCTCATTTACAAACTTGATGCGGTTCTCGTCCTTCTCGCACACGATCACGCGCTTTGGGTTTTTCAGCATCACGCAAAGGAGCGTGCAGATCCCCGTAGGTCCTGCTCCAATGATGAGAACCGTGTCGTCCTCGGTGATCTCGGAAATGCGGGCAGCCCAATAACCCGTGGCAAGAACATCCCCCACGAGCAGAGCCTGTCTGTCGGTCACGCCGTCGGGGATCTTATTCAACCCCTGATCCGCAAAAGGAACTCTCACATACTCCGCCTGCCCGCCATCGATACGACAGCCTAAAGCCCAGCCGCCGTTTCGGTCGGTGCAATTATTGACATAACCCTTCTTGCAGAAAAAGCATTCTCCGCAGAAGGTCTCCACATTGACCGTCACCCGGTCGCCAGGCTTCACGTTCGTGACCGCAGAGCCGACCTCCTCCACGACACCGACCATTTCATGCCCGACCGTGATGCCCTCCACCGCTCGCGGTACGCTGCCGTGCATGATATGAAGATCGCTGGAACAGATGCTTGCAAGCGTTACCTTGACGATGGCGTCCCGCTCGTGTTGAATGGTGGGCTTCGGCTTTTCGGTCAGACAGAAGCTGCCCCTTGATCGATATGTATAGGTCAGCATATGCTCTTGCCCATCTCGTAGGCTTCGGTCATTGCAGGGTTTCCTTTAATCGTTCCTTTTTCGTATGCTCCCATACCGCAGATAACCCCCATTTCCTTTGCCCCCTCTACGCACTCGGCATAGCCACGGAAGCAAGCGAGTGTCGTGTCGGCAGAGGTAAGCTCCTCATCTGCCGCGGTTACTATGTAGTAGAACTCCTTATCCTTGACCTCAAGCCATCTTGCGACAGTGCGGTCGATGAGAGCCTTGAGCTGTGCATCAATGGAATAGAAGTACACGGGGCTTGCGAGGACCAGGACATCGGCATCGATCATCTTTTGAAGCACCTCTGCCATATCGTCTTTGATGGCACATACGCCCGTGTTCTTGCAAGCATAGCAAGCGCGGCAAAAGCCGATCTGCTTTTCCGCTACACGGATCTTCTCAACGCTGTGCCCAACTTCCGTTGCACCTCTTGCAAACTCATCACAAAGAATGTCCGAATTGCCGTTCTTGCGGGGGCTACCCGATAAAATCAATACTTTTTTCATATGGTGCTCCTTCCTGACTTGCTGATATACTTGGTTCGATCTGCGTGTCTTCCGTGTTATCAACATTTTGATCATAGACTATCCCTCCTAATTATATCATAAAAGCGCGCGCTTTTCAATAGGATTTTGCGAACCTGCGCCGGAGATTAACAGGTGTCCGAGCATGGCTCGATGCAAAATAATGACGAAATTCCCAAAAAATTTAATGTATGTACAACCCACGTTCACTTTTTGCGTCTATAATGTGAACCGAAAACCGATCCTTCTTGTCAAAATAGGACGGCAAAACGCGAATATGGAAAAAATGTACAGGAGGAATTACTATGTTCAACATTATGGTCGTCGAGGATGATTTTAACACACGGAAGCTGATGTGCGCGGTTCTGGAGCGCCACGGGTATCAGGCAATCCCTGCCAACGACGGCATGGATGCACTGAGCCAGCTGGGTTCCACCCACATCGACTTGATCGTTCTGGATATCATGATGCCCCACATGGACGGCTATGAGTTCACCCGCACCCTGCGGGACAGCGGCAACAACCTGCCCATCCTGATGGTCACCGCCAAGCAGGCTCCCGCCGACAAGCACCGCGGCTTCCTCATCGGCACCGACGACTACATGACCAAGCCGGTGGACGAGGAGGAGATGATCCTGCGTATCGTGGCTCTGCTCCGCCGCTCCCGTATCACCAGCGAGCGCAAGCTGGTGGTGGGCAATACGGTCCTGTTCTTTGACTCCCTCACCGTTCGTACCGATGGTGACATCTCCTCTCCGCAGGGCGGTCTGGAGCTGCCCCAGAAGGAGTTCATGCTCATGTTCAAGCTCCTGTCCTACCCCAACCAGATCTTTACCCGCCGTCAGCTGATGGACGAGATCTGGGATCTCAACAGCGAGTCGGATGAGCGCACCATTGACGTGCACATCAGCCGCCTGCGCAACCGCTTCCCCGGCAACAAGGACTTTGAGATCATCACCGTGCGCGGACTCGGCTACAAGGGTGTGTATCTGAAATGAGTGGCTCGACCCGGCGGGAGAACGAGGAGCCGAGAAAGCCATGTTCTCCCAAATTCCTGCGTTCCTTCAGCAGTCGTATGACGCTGGTCATGCTGGCGATCCTGCTGGCCGCAGGGCTGACGACGGTGCTCCTGTATTACTGCCTGCGGCACCTGTTGCCGGAGAAGTTCTCCTCCGAGCCTCTGGCGGTTTGGGCATTGGTTTTGGCCATCACGGCGGCGGGCACACTGCTTGTGTTCCTGCTGTCGCGGCATATCTTCCGTCCCATTGATGAGATGATCCGCGCGACCAACAAGATCGCCCGCGGGGATTTCAAGGTACACGTGCGGGAGACTTCTGCCGCTAATACCGATTTCGGAACCCTTCAGCGCAGCTTCAACCACATGGCGGAGGAGCTGGACGCGACCGAGATGTTCCGTCAGGACTTCATCAACAATTTCTCCCACGAATTCAAGACCCCCATCGTCTCCATACGCGGGTTCGCGCATGAGTTGCAGGTGGGAAACCTGACCGAGGAGCAAAAACGGCAATATATCCAGATCATCGTAGATGAATCGGATCGTCTGGTCAACATGGCTTCCAATATCCTCCTGCTGTCCAAGCTGGAAAAGCAGCAGATCGTGTCGGACAAGACCACCTTCTATCTGGATGAGCAACTGCGCCGAGCCCTGCTGGCTCTGGAAAAGCAATGGTCGGCCAAGGAGATCGAGCTGGAGCTGGATCTGCACGAGATCACCTATGAGTTCAACGAGGATATGCTCCTGCAGGTGTGGCTCAATCTCTTCAGCAATGCCTTCAAGTTCACCCCGAACGGCGGAACCGTCTCCTGCACCCTGCGGGAGGTGGACGGCGCGGCGGTGGTGGCCATCCGTGACACCGGCATGGGCATGACCGAGGAGGTACGGCGGCACATTTTCGAGAAATTCTATCAGGGGGATACCTCCCACAACGGTGCCGGCAACGGCATCGGTCTGAACATCGTCGGGCGCATTTTGGAGCTCTGCGGCGGAAATATTGAAGTAGAGAGCACACCCGGCGAGGGTAGCTGCTTTACGGTCAGGCTCCCCCTCGGTGCATCCGGTGCGGCGATGAAGGATTGACCGCCCGCATACGAAATTAAGGATCGGAACCAAGGGCAACACCGCACAATTCACAGCTTACGCCTTTTTCACTCACTTGCTTGCATAAAATCCGTCATATTTTACAAATTTCCTTCGCGTAGGATAAACTACGCGCGCGAAAATTTGTTTCATCTGACGAATTTTCTGACTGCGCAATTGAGCAAAAAGAATTGTGCGGTGGTGCCCAAGATAATTTTCAAGAGGTTTTAGGGGCTTCGGATGCGACCCTCGCATGAGGAATTTCCGAGAGAAGAAATATGCAAAAGAAGAAAGAGAAAAAAAACGGAACCGTTACCCGAGCGCGCGCCTCGGCGGTGTTGTCGATTGCCGCCGTGGTCTTCACCGGCCTGACGGTGCTGGGGCTGTGGCTGATGCGCCACTACCTCAGCGACCCCGAGCGGGTGCGAGAACTGATCGGGCAGCACTACCTGCTCGGTGCCCTTTGTATGATCCTCATCAGCATGATCCAGGTCGTGATCGCGCTGGTGCCGGGGGAGCTGGTGGAGATCGCCGCCGGGTTCGTATTCGGCGCGTGGGGCGGGGCACTGCTCTGCTTAGCGGGAACGGTGCTGGGTAGCATCTTAGTTCTGCTTCTTGTTCGGAAGCTCGGCAGCCGGTTCGTGTACGCCTTCTACCCCAAGGAAAAGATCGAGGCATTGCCCATCCTGAATAACCCTCGGAAGCGAAATGTCCTGACTTTTCTGCTCTTTCTCATTCCCGGAACCCCCAAGGACTTGCTGACCTACGGCATAGGTTTGACCGACATGAGCATCCCGCTCTACCTGCTCCTGACCACCGCCGCGCGGTTCCCCTCGGTCATCACATCCACCATGGGTGGGAATGCCGTCGGGGAGAAGAAATTCCTGTGGGCAGTGGTAGTGTTCGCCGTGACGGCGGCCATCAGCGGACTGGGTCTGCTGGCCTATCGGCAGATCAGCAAGCACCACGCCGCTCGCCACGCACAGCGGGAGGAGTCAGAAGAAGCTCAGGCCGAGGCTCCGAAGGAAGAATAAAAGGATACCGACACCCTCCCGTGTGGGATGGATGTCGGTATCCTTTTCGGTCTCAGTCCTGTGTTTGGCTCTCTTTGGCTTGCGTGAGCAGGGGACAGCCGCGGAAAGCGGTCTGATCTATGACGAGTCCCGTGGCTCCCGTCAGCCGCTCCAGCGAGGAACAGCCCTCAAAGCTCCCGGACGGCAAAGCGGTGATCCCATCCGCCAGTGTTACCTCCGTCAAGCGGAGACAGCCACGGAAGGTCTGGATGCCCCACCCCTCGGCCGAGGTCAGCATGGACAGATCCACCTGCGGCAGGCGTGAGCACTCTGCGAAGGCCTCGTCCCCCAAGGCGGTCAGGCTTGCGGGCAGGGTGATCTCGGTCAGGTAGGCGCAACGGTAGAAGGCGCGGTGTTGGATATTCGTCACGGTCGCGGGCAGGACGACCTCCCGCAGACGACTGCACTCATAGAACGCGTTGGCGGGTACCGAGGTGATTCCCTCGGATAGCTCCACCCGCATGAGTGCCGAGGGCAGGAAGCCCTCGCTCAGGGTGTAGTGCTCGGCTCCGAACAGGTGGCCGAGGTAGCTGTCCTCGCCGTCCGCCGACCCGCCCGGGAAGGGAAGGGTCAGGCTCTCCAGCCGCCCGCAACCCTCCAGCAGGTGTCCGCCCAGCGAGTGCACACGGCTCGGTACCTCCAGACGGATCAGGCTGGTGCAGTTGGCCAGAGCATATGTCCCGACAGAGGTCAGCGTCTCGGGCAGGGAGAGGTAGGCAAGGGTGGCGCAACCGTAGAAGGCGAAGTCCCCGATCTGCTCGGTGCCGCTCGACAGCTCCACGACCTCCAGACCGGTACAGCCGTAGAAGCAGTACGCGGGGATGTCCCCGCCGCCGCTCAAGATCAGGGTGGACAGGGTGGACGGGACGGCGCGGGTGTTGCCGGTGTAGCTCGTCGCTCCGAACAGACTGCCGAACCACGCCTGTTCCTCGGCGGTACAGACGGGCAGCCGGAGCAGCTGAAGCCGGTCACAGCCGATCAAGGCATTCGGCGCGATCCTGCGGATGCCGTCCGGGAGGGAGAGGGAGCGAAAGCTCTTGTCTCGAAAGCAGTCTGCCGCGATCGCCACCACCGGCAGACCGTCTATCTCGTCCGGGATGACCACATCCTCGGCGGTGCCGGTGTAGCCGGTCAGGGTCACGCCGTCCTCGCCGACCGTGTAGGTCAGCTCCTCCGGGGGCACTGCCTCGGTGTCGCCAAAGGCACTGTCCAGCCGTGCGACGTAGGGGGATAGGTCGGTCAGGGTGCGGTCATCGGTCAGGGCGGGCAGACCCTCGGTCTCCGCCTCGGTTACGGACTCGTTCTCGGGCAGGGAAGGATCCCCCCCGCCGCAACCGGTCGTCCATATGGTCATGGCCAGCAACAGCGCCGTACAGCCGCTGATCGTCAGGCGGCATTTTCTGTTCGTATTCATGTGCATCCTCCGTATGAGTTCTGGTATGAGTATACCACAAAACCGGACGGGATGCAAGTCTTTTTCCTATATCCGAAAATTTGTTACAGTTCAGGGTGTTCGCGGGCAGTATGAGACCTACCGCCCGCCGAAACAGCCGTGCCCCAGGGAGGCCTCGATCCGCAGGAGGCGGTTGTACTTGGCGACCCGCTCGGTGCGGCAGGGGGCACCCGCCTTGATGAAGGGGGCGCAGGTGGCGACCGCCAGGTCGGCAATGGTGGTGTCCTCGGTCTCGCCGGAGCGGTGGGAGAGGATGTGCCGATAGCCCGCCTCCCGCGCCACACGGATGACCTGCAGGGTCTCGCTCAAGGTACCGATCTGGTTGGGT
The DNA here is from genome assembly GCA_964463245.1 of uncultured Clostridium sp. Classification (GTDB taxonomy): domain Bacteria; phylum Bacillota; class Clostridia; order Oscillospirales; family CAG-272; genus CAMEON01. The sequence goes on from CAYXBU010000038.1 coordinate 17,716, forward strand.
TTGATGAGGATGGTGTTGGCAACACCGGCGCGGATGCCCTCCCGCAGACGAGCGGTGTTGGTGACGAACAGGTCGTCCCCGACCAGCATCATCCGTCCGCCGATATGGCGGGTCATGTCCGCCCAGCCGCGAAGATCCGCCTCCCCCAGCCCGTCCTCCACCGACAAGAGCGGGTAATGCTCCGCCCACTCGCCCCAGCGACGGATCAGTTGGTCGGCGGTCAGTTCGGTGCCGGATTTGGGTTGACGGTAGGTGTAGGAGCCGTCCTTGGCGGGCACAGCCCACTCGGTGGCGGCCACATCCAGCGCGAGCTTGACCTCATCGGTGGTGCGTCCGGCTGCCTCGATGGCGCGGAGCAACAGCTCCATGGCCTCCTCGTCGGAAGAAAGCTCCGGCGCAAAGCCACCCTCGTCCCCAACGGCGGTGGAGCGGCCGCTCTCCTGCAGGAGCCGCCCCAGCGCGTGGTATATCTCACTGCCCCAGCGGAGTGCCTCGGCAAAGCAGGTCGCCCCGATCGGGACGATCATGAACTCCTGTATCTCCACATTATTGTCGGCGTGTGCGCCGCCGTTGAGGATGTTCATCATGGGGATGGGCAGACGGCAGGCATCCGTCCCGCCGATATAGCGGTAGAGCGGCATTCGATACCAGTTGGCGGCTGCCCGTGCCGTCGCCAGCGAGACCGCCAGGATGGCGTTGGCACCCAGCTTGGACTTGTCCGCCGTGCCGTCCAGACGGCAGAGCGCGTGATCCACCTCGATCTGATCACAGGCGAACATACCCGACAGGGCGGGGGATATGATGTCGCAGATGTGCCCGACGGCCTCTCGGACACCCTTCCCGCCGTACCGCTTGCGGTCGGCATCCCGTAGCTCGTGTGCCTCGAAGCTCCCGGTCGAGGCACCCGACGGCACACCGGCCACGCCAACCGTGCCGTCGGTCAGCATGACCGTGGCCTCCACGGTCGGATTCCCGCGTGAGTCCAATATCTCCCGTCCACAGCATTTCATGATCTGAGGTTTCGTCATAGGTTTTCCGCCTTTCCCCGGGGTGCGCCCCGGATCGCTTGCAGGTAGTATGCGGCAGAAGTGGCGGTTCCATACATATCGATCACGCAAATACCGTCTCGATCAGGCGTTTGGCACCGGGGGGCGAGTAGACCCAGCTGTCTATGTGGCTCACACGGTCGTCTTGTATGAAGTAGTCCAGTCGCGGGGCGGGGTAGGGCTCGTTGCGGCTGATGTCGATCAGCACCAGCTTGATCTTCATGCGCTCGGGCAGGATGCTCTTGATGAAGACCGCCGCCCTGCGCCCGATGTGGCTCTCCAGCATCTCGCGGTCGAAGTCCCGCAGCTCGGCCAGCCCCGCCAGATTGGGAGCCAGCTCGACGAAGATGCCGTAGTCCTCCACGCTACGCAAAATACCCGCCACGGTCTGCCCCGGGGCAAAGCGGGCGGCGTTCTCCGTCCAGGTGCCGAGCAGCTCCCGCATACTGAGAAAGACCCGCTCGCCTGCGGGGTCGATGCTCCGTACCACTGCTCGGATCAGCTCGCCGCACCACAGTCGCTCCCGCGGATGGCGGATGCGGGAGACCGACAGGGAGTCCACCGGCAACAGCGACACCAGCCCGCAACCGATGTCCACGAACGCACCGAAGGACTCGATGTGGGTCACCCGCCCGCGCAGGATGTCCCCGGGGCGCAGGTCGGCTATGTACACGGCGACGCACTCGGCCTGCGCGGCGCGGCGGGACAGGCTCAAGAGGATCGTCCCGTCGCTCTCGTCGGGACGGATGGACTGCACCTTGAAGCAGACCGGCTTTCCGACCCGGGTCAGGATGGCGATATCCTTGACGGTCTCGCCGGGGCGGGTAAAGACAGCCTCCTCGCGTGGGATGATGCCTCGCACCCCGGGCAGGGCGGGGAAGTCGATGTACAGGTTCAGGTCGCTGTCGCAGAGCAGGGCGTTGCCCTCCAGGATGACCCCCTCGGCACAGGCGCGCTCCAGCGCGGGCAGGGAGGCGCAGTATTCCCGATTCTGCGGGGTCGCCAGAAGTTGACCCTCGGGGAGATATTTTGTTTCCATAATGGTGTACCGGATCCTTTCTTTTTGCGGGCGTCGGGGAATACCCGACACCTCTTCGACGGCAGTGTATGCGGTGAATAGACGGACTATGCCGTGAAAAAAAGGAATGGCGGGGAAGTTCGCGGGAGAAAAAGCGGCAAAAACGAGAGAAAACGAGAGGGAATGGGGCTGTAAATTAAAAAATCCAAAAATTTTTCCGAAAAGGGCTTGACAAGTGTCGGCTGTTGTGGTATAATAGCGCCGTTGTGCGGGGAAGTGCGCCCTCTTGCGCTCTGCCACCCGTGAAAATTATTTTGGAGGAAGACAAAATGTCCACATTCATGCAGAAGAAAGAGACTGTGGTGCGGAAGTGGTATGTCATCGATGCGGCCGGTAAGCCCCTCGGTAAGACCGCTGTTGCGGCTGCCGATCTGCTGCGCGGCAAGAACGACCCCACCTTCACCCCCCATGTTGACTGCGGAAACTTCGTTATCGTCATCAATGCCGAGAAGGCTGTCCTGACCGGTAACAAGATGACCGACAAGTACTACTACCATCATTCCGGCTACATCAGCGGTATGAAGAAGGTCCAGTACAAGACCCTGATGGCGACCAAGCCCGAGAAGGCTATGGAGCTGGCTGTTAAGGGTATGCTGCCCGATACCGTCATCGGTCGCAAGGCATTCACCCGCCTGAAGGTCTACGCCGGTGCTACCCACAACCACGAGGCTCAGAAGCCCGAGGCTTACGATCTGTAATCAGAGAAAGGAAGGACAAAAGTAATGTATACCAGTGCAAAGCCCTACTTCTACGGTACCGGTCGTCGCAAGAAGTCTGTCGCCCGTGTTCGTCTGTATCCCGGAACCGGCGAGATCACCATCAACGGCCGTTCCATTGATGAATATTTCGGTCTGGAGACCCTGAAGCTCATCGTCAACCAGCCCTTCGGCGTGACCGGCACGGTCGGCAAGTTCGACATCGTTGCCAACGTCGCAGGCGGCGGTATCTCCGGTCAGGCGGGTGCTATCCGCCACGGCGTTGCCCGCGCTCTGAACGCGGCTGATGCCGAGTACCGTCCTGCCCTGAAGGCAGCCGGTTTCCTGACCCGCGATCCTCGTATGAAGGAGCGTAAGAAGTACGGTCTGA
>CAYXBU010000039.1:0-20348 GCA_964463245.1 uncultured Clostridium sp.
GGCTCCTTTCTTACTGCTTCATCAACCGCTTGAGGGCTTCCTTGATCACGTCCTCCAGCGACAGCGCGGTTACGTCGAGGTTCTTGAGCGCGTTCTGTGCCTCGGCGCGGGAGTAGCCCAGCACCAGGAGGGCATCCTGCGCCTCGCTCAGCTTGCCGCGCGCGGGGGCACCGGCCTCCTCGTCCCGATGGTCGATGATGGCGGCGGACAGGTCGTCGTCGTCCATGCGTGTCTCCTTCATGAGCTTGTCCTTCAATTCCAGAATGATACGGGCGGCGGTCTTGGGGCCCACACCGGGAGCCTTGGAGATGGCCTTCTTATCCTCGGTGCAGACCGCAAGGGCGAACTTCTCCGGGGTCATCATGGACAGGATGGACAGAGCCGCGCGGGGGCCTACCCCCGAGACCGACAGGAGCATCCGAAAGGAGGCAAGCTCCCGCTCCTCCCGAAAGCCGAACAGCTCGATGTCGTTCTCGCGCACCGAGAAGTAGGTGAACAGGCGCACCTCGGGCGGCTCGGTCATGGAGGGGCGCGGCAGGGCACGGTAGGTGGTCTCGCTGATGGTCAGGCGGTAGCCGACCCCCGCCGCCTCCAGCACGGCGTAGGACGGAGCGGAGACCGTCAGGAGTCCTTTGATGTAATGGAACATGGGGATGCCTCCTTATCGTGTTGCAAAAAGCGGAGTCAGGCGGCTGCGCCCGGCTCCGCTTGGGGAGTTATTTGCGTTTTGGCTTCTTGGGCTTGACCTCGTCTATGTCGTCGGGCGCATCGGCCGAGACCGGCTCGACCTCGGGCGGGTCGTCGCCGATATCCCCGGGGGCGATGACGGCGCGATCCTCCGCCGACTCCACGGCGGGCAACGGATCACCGGGGATGCGGAGCAGACGGTTCAGGACGGGAACCTTGATCAGCCACCTGTATGCGATGACAAGTAAGAGGAAGAGGAGGGTGGACAGGATGGACAGGATCAGCCCGAAGCGCACCGACGAGGGCATATACCGCATCTCAAGCGTATGCTCTCCCACGTCCTCGATGCGGAAGCCCAGCAGGGTGTCCGCCGTGCGGAATACCTCCACCTTCTCGCCGTCCACATAGACGTTCCAGCCCTCATCGTAGGGGATGGTGGTGGCGATCAGCTGGCTCTCCTGCCGGGTCTCGATGCTGCCGGTCAGGTGGTCATCCGCGCAGTCGTCATCGATCCGGTACCCCATCGACTGGAGGCGAGTCATGGCATCCGCCAGAGCTGCCTTGTCGATGTAGTAAACAAAGGAATCATAGGGGTTGCCCTCGTGGTCGGTCTCCTTGATATACAGGGTCTTCTTGCCGCTGACCACCTGCTTCAGCTCCAGCTTGAGCTTCATCTCGCTCTCGGCCACGGTACCCAGGGAGACTATGCGGCGGTAGGTGCTCTCGCCGCCGCCGTCAAAGCCGCCCTTCTTGTTGTTGTTGACATACACCGCGACCTCGCGGCGGTAGTTGATCGGGTCGGGCAGGTAGAAGTACAGCTCGGTGTCGGTCGGGACATCGTAGGTGAAGGTGACGGTCGCGGTCTTGTCGGCATCGACCGATGCCCACGCGAACAGGTCGGTGTAGTTGCTCTTGTACTCGCAGTTGCTGCACTCAGCCTTATCCATGGAGACGGTCTGGGTAGCCTTCTTGAAGATCTCCACCGTCTCGGTCTCCCCCAGCATGGAAGTGATCATCTCGTTGTACAGATCCATCGGGGTACGGTAGATCTCGACCTCCTTGCCCTTTTCGTCCTCGGTAAAGAGATGGAAATCCTCGTAATTGTCGGCCACGCCGAAGACCAAGGACAGCGCGTAGGGGTTGAGGTACACATCGGGGGTCTTGGTGGGGGTGAAGTCCTCATCGTACTCGAATATCTCGTTTTTGTAGATCGGCTCGCCGTAGAACTCGCTCATGTCATTCCCGGTGACCAGATACTTGATGCCGAAGAAGGAATCTCCGACCGGGTTTCCGCCGAGGTAGGTGGACTTGTGGGAGGCGGCGTAGTAGCCGGTGGTCTCCAACAGCTTGATGACATCCTGATTGAGGGTGGAGGTCGAGCAGGACAGACCCTTGAAGTTCAGAATGAAGTTGTCGTTCTTCTGGCGGTGGTCGGTCTTCTCGGTGCGGTAGAAGCCGTGGTCGTTCTCTCGAATGGTGTCGGATATGGGCAGGAAGGTCTTAAAGTAGTTGTTGTGGGTACTGTAGCCGGTGTGCCCGACATCCTTGATGAAGGCGTTGGTGTCGGAAAGCCCGCTCAAGAACATCTCGGCTATCACCACGAAGGCAAGGATGGTGCAGACCGTGTTTTTGGCTCGCTTTGCTCGCCCCGCCACGCAGATCAGCACGAAGTAGATCAGCAGGCAGGCCAGTGCCAGCCCCACGGTCGCCCACGGACGCATGGCAGTGAAGTTGTCCGCCGAGGTACTGCGGCTCTTCTGTCCCATCTGTTGGATCAGCTCGACCATCGGATCCCGCAGAAGCTGCAGGATCAGGATGAACCCGCCCCACGCGGCGGTGACCGCCGCCAGTGACTTGCGGGAGATGAACTCCATCCGATCAAAGGCGCGGTAGGCCAGTGTCAGGAGGAAGAAGCTGAGCATGAAGCTGTAGCGGTAGTTGAGCCAGTTGGGCTTCTGGAAGCCGTGCCAGATCAGGTCGAGGTCACTGACGGTAAAGGACAGGACAAAGAAGAGGATAAAGCAAGCCGATGCGACCTTCTCCCGTGTGGAGAACTTCTTGCAGAGGAAGAAGGCGGGAGCCAGCAGGAGGGTCAGCGTGCCGCAGAAGAGGACAGGCGCACCACCGGGGCCTACCGTGTCGTAGGAGGAGGGCAGGAGCTTGTAGGGCAGGAGGATGAGCTTGAACTTCTGCTCAATGTCCCAGGAGGGGTCGGAGAAGTCGTTCTTACCGAAGCCCAGCGAGTATTTGGCCGAGAGGACGATCACGGCGGTCATGCAGACCGCTACCACCGACCAGAGGGCGACCCGTCCCACCGAGCGGATGAAATGGTTCTTCTCCCCCATGGGGTTGTTCTCGTTGTTGCGGTTGTGGGCGAAGTAGTAGAAGAAGCTGTAGACCAGCACGTAGATGCAGACCATGTAGCCGATGTAGTAGTTGCTGAAGATGCTGATGGCCAGCGCAAAGGTAAAGAGACGGAAGTGCCCCTTCTTGATCAGCTCCTCCAGCCCGTAGGTCAGGATGGGCAGCCAGATCAACAGGTCGATCCACATGGAGTTGGTCTGCTGGACGAAGACGTAGGAGCAGAGCGCGTACATCACCGAGAAGGTGATGACGGCCAGCCGATTGGGCTTGTCCGCGCTGTGCTTGTGCAGGTAGAAGCCCATGGAGAGTCCCAGCGCGAAGACCTTGAGCACGAACACGGCGAGAAGAGCACCCAGCATCCGCTCCTCGGGGAACAGCGCGATCAACCAGGCGAACGGGCTGGCTACATAGTAGTCAAAGATGCCCAGAAATTCCCCGCCCAAGTTGCGCGAGAAGGAGTAGAACAGGCTGGCATCCCCGTGCAGAAAGTCCCGCAGGGCATGGTAAAAGCCGATATACTGCGCATTGAGGTCAAGCGACAGGACACTGTAATCCCCGATCGGGTACAGACCCTCGAAAATGTAGGTGAGCAGGAAGATCAGCGCGGGAATGCCCCCCGCGATGAGCAGGTAGCCGTATGTCGAGAAGCCCTTCTTTGCGCCCCGAAGCAGGCGAGTCTTGCGATCCAAGACAGGGGCGGGGGTCAGCTGCTCGGAGGTCGCGCGGGTCGTATCGGCTTGATTTTGGTTCATGTTGTGTGATCCTTTCCGTGTATGGGAGGGGAAATGGTGGAATCAGGAGCGGTCGCCCGACTCGTCGCTCGGCGTCTCGCTCGGCAGAACGCGGCGCACGGCCTTTTCCAACTTCAGGCGGTCAAATGTCATATCGCGGCCACAGCCCGCACAGCGAATCCGCACCTCGCTCCCCGTCCGCAGGACGAGAAAACGGGAGGTTCCGCAGGGGTGGGGTTTCTTCAACTCCAGCAAGTCGCCGGGGCTCATGTGCAGGATGGGCATATGGGTTCCTCCTTGCCGCCCGCGGCGGTCGTGGACGGCTACCTTTGGCGGCGAACCGTATCATGGGTATTATAGCACAAATCTTCCTCCTTGTAAACCCATTTTTGGATTTTTCACAATTTCGTCAGAATTGCGGGATATGCTCGGAAAAGTTACAAATACGGCTTTCATTTCGGTGGGGAATGTGATATAATACAAGGACTGAAACAAAAATCAAGAGCGGGAGGTGAGCGTGTGTATTCCCTGACGACATTGACACAAGCCCTGCAGGGCGTGGACGAGCCCCGCGAGGAGGCGTTTCGCCTGCTGGAGCATTTCTGCGGGGCAAGCCGCGCCGCTCTGCTCTGCGACCGCGACCGCACCTATCGGGATGCGGGACTGGAGACCGCCGTGGAGCGGCGGCTCTCGGGTGAGCCGCTCCAATATATCCTGGGGGAGTGGGACTTTTTTGGCTGTCGCTTCACCGTCACGCGGGATTGCCTGATCCCGCGCCCGGACACCGAGGTGCTGGTCGAGACGGCACTGGCGTATGTTCGCCCCGGAGCGATCGTAGCCGACCTGTGCACCGGGAGCGGCTGTATCGCGACTGCTCTGCTGGCCGCCCGTGCGGACGTGTCCCTGTGCGCGGGGCTGGAGCTGTACCCCGCCACGCTGGAGCTGGCTACTCGGAACGCGGCGCGAAACGGCGTTCGAGACCGCTTCCTGCCGGTGCAGGCCGATCTCCTGCGGGGCGGCGCGGATGTGCTGACCGAGGCACTGCGGGCGCGGACGGGAGCGGAGGAGGTGCGGCTCGACATGATCCTCTCCAACCCGCCCTATATCCGCACGAGTGAGCTGGCGGGACTTGCCCCCGAGCTTGCATACGAGCCTCGGGCGGCTCTGGACGGCGGCACGGACGGGTTGATCTTCTACCGCGCGATCCTCGCCGACTATGCCCACCTGCTCCGCGCGGGCGGTCGGCTCCTGCTGGAGATCGGCGCGGATCAGGCCACCGAGGTCTGCGAACTGGCAGAGGCGGGTGGCTGGTCTGATGTGTCAGTGCGCCGTGATCTGGGCGGGCGGGATCGAGTGGTCTGCCTGCGGCGCACATGAGCGAACCGGAACACATATGCATATACTTGAAGGAGAGCCTGCGGCATTTCCTCGGGGTCAAAGGTCACGCGGAAGGGAAGGGACATAGTATGGATATCGTTGTATTGGCAGGAGGACTGTCCCCCGAACGGGACGTCTCCTTTACCGGTGGCGGCATGATCGCCGCCGCACTGATCGATCGGGGGCATCGGGTGTGCCTCTGCGACCCCTATACGGGAATGGGGGCGGACGGCGCAGAACCGTACTTTTCCGACAGCCCTCTCCCGCCGGAGGCCGACGGTGGGATCGGGCGGGAAGCCCCCGATCTCGACCGCCTCAAGGTCATGTCCGGGCGGGGGGAGCTGCGTATCGCCTCCGGGGTGATCGACCTGTGCCGTCGGGCGGACATGGTCTTTATCGCCCTGCACGGGGACGTGGGGGAGGACGGCCGCCTGCAGGCTCTGCTGGACATGGAGGCCATCCCCCACACCGGCTCGGGGTATGCGGGCTGTCTGCTGGCGATGGATAAGGATATATCCAAGCAGCTCTTCCGACAGGCGGGGATCCTTACGCCGGATTGGGTGCGCTGTGATCTGAGTCGGATGTCCTCCGAGGCCGCCGTGTCCCACATAAAGGACGAGATCGGGACACCCTGTGTCATCAAGCCCTGCTCCTGCGGCTCCAGTGTGGGGGTAACGCTGGTGGATACCGAGGAGGAACTGGTAGCGGCCGTAACGGCGGCGGGGCGGTTCGGAACCGACATTCTGGCCGAGCGGCGGATCATCGGGCGGGAGCTGACGGTCAGCGTGCTGGGCAGACGGGTACTGCCCGCCGTGGAGATCCTGCCGCACGAGGGCTTCTACGACTACGAGAACAAGTACCGTCCCGGGGCGGTGGAGGAGATATGCCCCGCCGACCTGACCCTCTCCGTGGCATCAGCTCTTGCGGATGCGGCACAGCGGGGCTTTGATGTCCTGCGCCTGACCGGCTATGCGCGGTTCGATTTCATGTTGGATGCGGACGGGACACCGTGGTGTCTGGAGGCCAATGCCCTGCCGGGCATGACCGGCACCAGCCTTCTGCCGCGAGCCGCCGCCGCCATCGGGCTGGATTATCCGTCCCTGTGCGAGGAGATATTGCGGTTGGCGATGACGAAACGGTAAGATATGTATAGAGAAAAGGGCAGATGATGTCTGCCCTTTTTCGTACGATTATTGCGGTTGCCCGTCCCCGTAGATGCGCGCCAGCCCCTCGGTGGAGGTCTCGCGGTAGCCCGCGGCGAGATCCTTGCCGGTGACATACATGACCTCGACGATCTGGTCAAAGGAGACCTTGTGCTTGCTCTCCAGCGACTTGGCGAGCATGACGGCGTTGAAGGCCTTGATGCTTGCCATCGCGTTGCGCTCAATACAGGGGATCTGCACCAGCCCCAGCACGGGGTCACAGGTCAGCCCCAGGTTATGCTCCAGCGCGATCTCGGCGGCACACTCGATGCCGTCGCTGTCCAGATCGTATATCTGCGCCAGTGCCGCCGCCGCCATGGCGCACGCCACGCCGACCTCGGCCTGACAGCCGCACTCGGCACCGCTGATGGAGGCGTTCTGCTTGACCACATTGCCGACCACACCGGCGACCGCCAGTGCATCCAGCAGCTCATCCTCGCCGACCCCGCAGTTTTCATACATATAATAGAGTACCGCCGGGAGGATGCCCGCCGCGCCGCAGGTGGGTGCGGTCACGATCACGCCGTTGTCGGCGTTCTCCTCGGCCGCCGCCAGCGCGTAGGCCGACACGCGGCGGTTCTCGTGCATCAAGGACGGCTCGAACTTGGTGTTCTCACGGCACAGGAGGGCGGCCTTGCGCTCCAAATTCAGCCCGCCGCCGAGGATGCCGGTGCGGGACAGCCCCCGCTCCACGCTCTCCTTCATGGTCTGCCACACGGTACGCAGGTAGTCGTATATTTCCGGCTCCCGCAGGCGAACATAGGCGGGAAGGGTCAGACCCTCTGCGGTGCAGAAGTCCTTGACGGCGGTAAAGTTTGCCTCGGGGTAGATGTCCTGCCCCTCGTCCAGTATGTCCCCGCCGATGCATACGCTCCCGCCGCCCACACTGGTGGCGGTGAAGAGGTACGCGGCACTGCCGTCCTCCGCTATGGCATACAGCTTGAGGGTGTTGGGGTGGGGCAGGGTCTTCTCGGTGGTGTTGAAGCAAATGTCGGTGTCCTTTCCCAGCACCTCGCGGAGTACACGGTCGGTGCCGTGCCCCCGCCCGGTCAGGGCAAGTGAGCCGAACAGCTCAACGCGGTAACGCCGATGCCCGTAGTTGGCGAGGGCATACTCCGCGATGCGCTGGGGACCGATGGTGTGGGAGCTGGACGGGCCGCGCCCAATGCGGTAGAGTTCACGCAGGGATTTCATGATATACCTCGTTTTTGATAAGTGTTATGGATTCGCCCTTCCCGCCCGCAGGGAGTTCAGCCTCTCCCGAATGAGGCGGTAGGCAAGCTCAGGGTCATCCGTGTCGGCGACCGTCTCCTCCATGGGGCAGAGCCCGGTATCCGCGCGATTGCGGATGGCGGGGGTCAGCAGGTCGTACTCGACCGGTATGCCGTGCGCCTCCAGGATGGCCTTCCCGCCCTCGGACAGGGTACGGGCATAGACAGCCGCGATCCCCGCGCGGACGAACAGGAGGGCGGCGGCCTTCCCAACGATCACATCCGCGACCGAGAAGCCGGACAGGTTCTGCCCGACCTCCATGTAGTCTATCATGGGGGCGATTCCTCGGCTGTCGCAGGTAAGGAGGCGGTCGCCGCGACAGAGTGCCATGCTGTGCCCGGGCAGAGCGCGGCGGGCTTTTTCAGAATCGGTCACGGGTCAGTCCTCCTGCCGCTCAAACTCTGCCGCGACCTCTCCGAGCAGCTTGCGGATGGGCAGACCCTGCGGGCAGACCTTCTCGCACTTGCCGCAGGCAATGCAGTCGGAGGCCTTGCCGCCTTTGGCGGTGTAGACGTTCTCGTAGTAGTAGTCGGGGTTCCAATCGTGGGAGAGCTGCTTGGCGTTCATGCAGGCGAACAGATCGGGGATGGAGATATGACGGGGACATCCGTCGATGCAGTAGCGACAGGCGGTACAGGCGATCAGATGCTGGTTATGCAGGATGTCGCACACACGGGAGACCGCCGCCCGCTCGGCCTCGTCCAGCGGTCGGAAGTCCTTCATGTAGGAGAGGTTGTCCAGCATCTGCTCCATATTGCTCATGCCCGAGAGCACCATGAAGATGCCCTCAAAGCCGGCGGCAAAGCGGATAGCATAGCCGGCGGGACTGCCGCCGTGGAGGTCATCCAGCACGGTGCGAGCGGTCGCGGGCAGGTTGACCAGCGTTCCGCCCTTGACCGGTTCCATGACGATGACGGGCTTACCATGCTTGCGGCAGACCTCGTAGCACAGTCTCGATTGCACCGCTACGTCGTCAAAATCCAGATAATTGAGCTGTATCTGGACGAATTCCACCTGCGGGTAGGTGGACAGGATGTTGTCCAGCACGTCCGCCGTGTCGTGGAAGGACAGACCGACGTGCCGCACTTTGCCCTCGGCCTTGAGGTCAAAGGCGGTCTCATAGGCGCGGCAGGCCTTGTATTTCTCGAAATTCTCGTGGTTCTGCGCGTGCATCAGGTAGAAGTCGAAGTAGTCCACGCCGCAAGCCTTCAACTGGCTCTCGAAAAAGGGGCGAATATCGGCCTCGCTTTGGAAGAAGGAGGCGGTCAGCTTGTCTGCCAAAAGGTAGCTCTCTCGCGGGTAGCGGGTGGTCAGGCAGTCGCGGACGGCCAGCTCGCTCTTGCCGCCCAGATAGCCGTGCGCCGTGTCAAAGTAGTTGAAGCCCGCATCCAGAAAGGCATCCACCATCCGACACATCTCCTCCCGATCCACCTCGCCGTCCTTCATGGGCAGGCGCATACAGCCAAAGCCGAAATTCTTTTTTACATTCTCAAATGCGCTCATGGGTATGTATTTCCTTTCTTATTCTCAGTCAGCTCGGGATATCCGCGCCAGCAGCATATGGTGATCCGAACTGTTATCATACTGGGTGTCGAACAGGCGGATCGAGTCGGCATTGACCTCCCCCGCACACAGGATATTGTCAATGGAGGTCTTGTCGGAATAGGTGATCAGCCCGTGCTGAGCCGGGGTAACGAAGGGGATGTGCGCTTCGATCTTCTCGGCTGTGGTGTTGAAGTCCCCACAGCAGGCAAAGCCCGCCGGGTGGCTGTCCAGCCTGTCCCGCAGGATGTCCCGCAGGCAGACCAGCGTGTCGGTGTTTGCCTCCTCACTCTCAATGGAGAGGTGGGTGTTGAACAGGGTGACCGACCACCCGTCCACATCCAGCACGACATAGCCGCAGGAGGTACCCTGTCGCGCCAGCTTGACCGGATAGTTGATGGTGGAGGCCTCTCGGATCGGGAAGCGGGAGAGGATGGCGGTGCCGTATTCACCGCCCTGAAAGTCGCGTATTTTAATGAAGTAATGGTGCGACAGCCCCGACAGCTCGGACAGGATATGCGGCATATCCACCCCGGAGGAGCGTTCCGCGCCGCGATCCACCTCCTGCAGGGCGACCACATCCGCACCCGAGGCGCGGATCTTGTCGGCGATCAGATCTAAGTTGCGCCGGGTGTAGTGCTTCTCCTGAAAGTGCGCCGAGCAGATGTTGAAGCTGCCGAGGGTAAAGGCGTGAGTTGCTTTCATGGGAATACCTCCTTGGGTGTGCACTGGCTCGTTATCCTCTGACCCGCCGAATGAAGTCGCGGTAGAAGTAGGCCGACTTCTTCCAGGTCAGGGCGAGGTCGGGCGTACCGAACTCGGTCTTGGTGATGCCGAACTTGGAGCTATAGGCCGCCGGCCACTCAAAGTTGTCCATCAGGCTCCAGAGGAAGTAGCCCCGCACGTCAAAGCCCTCGTCAACAGCCTTCTCCAGCCACTCAAGGAACCCGTTTATGTAGCGGATGCGGTCGTCGTCGCAGATCATGCCGTCGGCTCCGATCGGCTCCTCGCCGTTGGTGTAGGTGCCGTTCTCGGTGACATAGATGGGGCACTGAATGTGGTAAAGGTCGTGCAGAAGGTGGATGGCATCGTATACCGCCTTGGGGTAATACTCGGCGGCATTGTTCATGAAGTTGCCGCCCTGCGAGAAGTCTGCCCGCGCCCGCTCGTTGGTGGTGACCACCACGCGGTTGTACACATTGAGACCAAAGAAATCCAGCGGCTGGGAGGTCAGCTTGAAGTCCTGCGGCTCCATCTTCATCAGGGTACCCTCGGCCTCCAGATGCGAGAGCAGGTAGTCGGAGTAGTGACCCGCCAGAATGGGGTCGCAGTAGAACTTCCAGTTGCGCTCGTCCTCGTCCACCATGAGGGCATGATCCGCCTCGGAATCCGTCAGCGCGTGCCGCTTCCAGATGTCGATGACCACACCGATCTCGGAGTCGCGGGGCTTCAGGGCGCGGAAGGCCTCTACCGCTTTGCCGTGAGCTACCAGGATATTATGCCGCGCCTGATTGCCCCATACCTCGTTGGTGTGTCCGGGCGCGAACCCGCCCAGCGCGTAGCCGACATAGGTGGCGATTGGCTCATTGATGGTCGCCCACATGGGAACCACATCCCCAAAGGCGCGGAACATCTTGTCGGCATACTCGCCGAACCACTCGATGGAGTCACGGTTGACCCAGCCGCCGCGATCCTCCAGCACCTGGGGGAGATCCCAGTGGTAGAGGGTGACCGAGGGGCGAATACCCGCCTCGTTCAGCTCCTCAAAGCAACGGCGGTAGTAGTCCATGCCCTTTTGGTTCAGCGCACCCACCCCGTCGGGCAGGACACGCGACCAGGAGATGGACATCCGATAGGCATTGACTCCCAGTGCCTTCAGCGCGGCGAGGTCGCGGTCAAAGCGGTGGTAACTGTCGCAGGCGACCGTGGGGGTCTGCCCGCCGAATATCTTGCCCGGCTTGGTGGCAAAGGTGTCCCAGATGGATGCGGTGCGGCCATCGTCAAACGCACCGCCCTCGATCTGACCGGCACTGGTGGCACAGCCCCACAGAAAGTTTTTCGGAAACGGCATATGAAATCTCCTTCAATAAATTATGTTTGTTGTATTCTACGTTGTTATAGTTGGAATCTCTCCCACGCATCCCCCTCGGGCGGGCACTCCCCCCGCACCGTCTCCCCCGTGATGGGGTGCGGAAACTCCATGCGGTACGACCACAGCGCAAGCGTGGGCAACTTGACCCGCGAGCCGTACTTGCCGTCCCCCAGGAGGGGCAGTCCTCGCGCGGCGAACTGCGCGCGTATCTGATGGGTGCGCCCGGTGTAGAGTCGGACTCGTACCAGCGCGGTGCCGTCGGGCGCGACCTGCAGGGTACGGTAGGCCAGCCGTGCCGCCTTGACCCCCTTGCGGGGCGAGGAACAGTCGGCGGGTGGACGGACGGTGTAGGTGCGGTTGCTCCGCGCATCGTGGTAGAGGAGATCCGACAGCTCTCCCTCCGGCTCCTTTGGGGGAGTCGGCAGGATGCACAGGTACTCCTTGATGAAGACCTCGTGATCCTGTATCAGGCGGGACAGCCCCGCCGCCGCAGGAGCGGTGCGGGCAAAGACCATGAGGCCGCCCGTGGGGGTGTCCAGCCGATGTACCACTTTGACCTCCCCCTGCACGGACAGGTAGTCAAGGAGGCTCTCCTGCCCGGAGGGGTCGGGCTGGGAGGGCATCCCGACCGGCTTGCAGACCAGCAGGAGGTCGTGATCCCGATAGAGCAGGCGCGGTGCGCTTATGGGTTGTGACGTGATGGGGCACCTCCTTTCCTGCTGTGCGCCATAGGAAAAGCCGAGCCTGTTACCAACGGCAACAGGCTCGGCTCCATGTCATGTGGTGGAGATAAGGGGAGTCGAACCCCTGACCTCTTGAATGCCATTCAAGCGCTCTCCCAACTGAGCTATACCCCCGCAAGGCTGCCGCAACATTGCATCCGCAACCTGTGATGACGGTATTATACCACACTCGTGATGGTTTGTCAAGTGGTTTTTTGAAATTTACGCAAATTCTCGAAATCCCCTCCGTGCGGCTCCGACCGCCCTTTGCAAAAGTCGCGATCTCGGACGGCGCGGGGGTAGGGTAACGACGAAAAAATTTGCTTTTTTTCCGAAAACCTATTGTCAATCGTCCGAAATTATGGTATACTTCATACAAGAGCAACCGCTCGTTGCAATGCGGGAAGCCCCGCAGGAAAGGAAACAAGATTATTATGAGTAAGGATTATATGACAGACGGTCGCGCATCCTGGATCACCTACACCGATCCGGCCGGTGCTATCCCCATGGAAACCCTGAACTCCTGGGAGACCCCGTTGCGCGCCGAGAACCAGTTCGCGCCCATCGTGGACAAGAACGGCATCGCCCTGTTCCGCACCACCTTCACCGTGGAGGGCTTGAAGGCCGCCCACATCGACGCGACCGCGCTCGGTATCTACGATCTGTATGTGAACGGCAAGCGTGTCGGCCGTGCCTCCTGGCGGGAGGACTCCGCCCCCTACGATGAGTTGAAGCCCGGCTGGACGGATTACAAGGCTCGCTGTCTGTACTATTCTTACGATCTCGTCCCCTACTTACAGGACGGGGAGAACACCCTGCTGGCGGCTGTGGCTCCCGGCTGGTATAACGGTCGTATCGCGCTGGGCACCTACGGCGAGACCCATGTCGCCTTCCTGGCGGCGATCCACCTGACCGATGCATCGGGTGAGCGCGTCCTGTACACCGATAAGACCTGGGAGGCCTCTTGGGGCAGTGCCGTCCGCGCCGCCGACATCTGGGACGGCGAACTGTATGACGCCAATCAGCCCTCGCTGGCGGCCATTTCGAATCGGCGGGACGATCTCCTTTGGGATACCCCCGTGGAGGAAGAGCACGATCTGTACATCACCCCCCATGTCGGCTCGACCATCACGGTGCGCCCCAACTTGACCCGCCGCCCCGAGACCGTCACCATCTACAACGGCACCGAGGACAACGGCAGTGATTACGGAAAGATCCACATCGTTCG
The DNA here is from genome assembly GCA_964463245.1 of uncultured Clostridium sp. Taxonomy (GTDB): domain Bacteria; phylum Bacillota; class Clostridia; order Oscillospirales; family CAG-272; genus CAMEON01. Next base: position 13,218 of record CAYXBU010000039.1, read on the forward strand.
CACTCTGACCGACAACACCTTCACCCTGGAGGCAGGCGAGACGGCGGTGTTGGACTTCGGACAGAACATGGTCGGCTGGCCGACCTTCACCCTGCGCGGCGAGGCGGGCACCTCGGTGCAGATTCGCTTTGGCGAGATGCTCAACGACTCGGGTCTTGCATCCCGCGGGAATGACAACCCGGAAGGCTCCATCTATTCCATCAATTACCGCTCCGCCAAGGCTAAGCTGTCCTACCGCCTGAATGGGCATGACAGCTTCTACCGTCCTACCTTCACTTTCTACGGCTTCCGCTACTGCGAGATCCGCGCCACGGCTACCGTCACCTTCGAGGAGCTGGTGGCAGAGGTGGTCGGCTCTGCCAACCGCGAGACCGGACACATGGAGACCTCCAGCGCCGATGTCAACCGCCTGATCGCCAATGTCATCTGGGGACAGCGCGGCAACTACCTGTCTGTCCCGACCGACTGCCCTCAGCGTGACGAGCGCCTGGGCTGGACGGGTGACACCCAGGCCTTCTGCGGCACGGCGGCCTATAATGCCGATGTGGACGGCTTCTTCCACAAGTGGCTGCAGGATGCACGGGACTCCCAGAACGAGGCGGGTATGTACCCCGATGTCATCCCGCAGGTGCGGGTGGTCGGCTGGGGCGGCTCTGCGTGGAGCGACGCGGGCATCATCGTCCCCTATACCATGTGGAAGATGTACGCCGATACCGACATCATCGCCGAGCATTATGCCTCCATGGAACGCTACATGGCATGGCTGGAGACCACCGACTTCGGCGGTCCAAACCCCACCTACGGTGACTGGCTGGCCTACGAGCCGACCGATGCTCGCTATATCTCGGTCGCCTACTACGCACTGGATGCACGGTATATGGCCTCCATGTCCCGCGCCATCGGGCGGGAGGATCGCGCCGCGCATTACGACGATGTGTACGCCAAGGTAAAGGAGCACTTCCAAAAGGTCTACTGCAACGCCGAGGGCGACCTGAACCCCGAGATGCGTACTCAGACCGGCTACCTGCTGGCTCTGCGTAACGACCTCCTGCAGCCCGAGAATCGCCCCGCAGCTGTGGCGGCTCTCAAGCAGAAGATACTGGACAATGGCTGTAAACTGTCCACCGGCTTTGTCGGCTCCTGCATCCTCAACGAGGTGCTGGCCGAGTTCGGCGAGAACGATCTGGCCTACTCTCTCCTGCTCCAGACCGAGAATCCGTCCTGGCTGTACAGCGTGCATCAGGGTGCGACCACCATCTGGGAGCGTTGGAACTCCTACACCCGGGCGACCGGCTTTGGCGATGTCGGCATGAATTCCTTCAACCACTATGCCTACGGTGCCGTTCAGGAGTGGATGTACCGCCACATTGCGGGCATCGAGACCACCGAGGAAGCACCCGGCTTCGCCCATCCCATCCTGCAGCCTAAGCCGGATACCCGTAAGGACGAGGAGCTGCCCGAGGGACAGGAGCGCATTGTTTGGACAAAGACATCCTTCGAGTCTCCGCAGGGTCTGATCGTCTCCAACTGGGACACCACGGACGGCTTCCTGTATGAGTGCCGCGTGCCGGTCACGACCACCCTTCGTCTGCCCATCCTGACCGAGAAGGACAGCCTTCTCATCAACGGTGTCGAGCACAGCATCTCCGAGTATGCCTCCTGCGCTTGCGGGAAGGCGATCGAGATCGAGCTGGCTCCCGGCAGCTATACCTTCGTACAACAATGATCACACGACCGCCCGCCCGGCAACGGGCGGGCGGTATGAGCGGCAACGCGGAGCATCAAGGCCACACTGCCTCAAAGAAAGGATCACATATGGATCAAACAAAACAGAATCCCGCGCCCCTGCAGGGCAATGCAGTCGTCGGACAGTCCGGCGGCCCCACCGCCGCCATCAATGCAACCCTGGCGGGGGTCGTGCGGGGCGTGCTGAATGCACGGGACGAGTTGGGCAAGTCTTGCCCCATCGAGCATCTGTACGGGATGCACAACGGGGTGGACGGGCTCCTGCGAGGGGAGCTCGTCGACTTAGACAGCCTGTTCGACCCGTCCTGCGGCGGGAGCGAGGAGGCACTGGAGATGCTGACCGTCACCCCCTCCTCGGCTCTCGGCTCCTGCCGTCGCCGCTTGCCTGCGGCAGGGGCTGCGGACGAGACAGAGATCATGGAGAGCCTGCTGAAGCTGCTCCGCGCACGCAACATTCGCTACTTCTTCTACATCGGCGGCAATGATTCCATGGACACGGTCGCCAAGCTCTCGGCCTATGCGGGAGCGCATGGCTACGAGATGCGTGTCATCGGCGTGCCCAAGACCATCGACAACGACTTAGAGGGCACCGACCACACCCCCGGCTATGGTTCTGCTGCCAAGTATGTGGCAGTGACGGTGCAGGAGATCCTGCGGGATACCGCCGTGTATACCGTCCCCGCCGTGACGGTGGTGGAGATCATGGGGCGCGGGGCAGGCTGGCTGACCGCCGCCGCCTCGTTGGGTCGCTTGACCTGCGGGCAGGAGCCCGACCTCGTGTACCTCCCGGAGCGACCCTTCTCCTACGAGAATTTTTATGAGGATGTCGCGTCCGCCTTGCAGAAGCACCCCAATGTGGTGGTGGCTGTCTCCGAGGGGCTGAAGCTGCCCGACGGCCGCTACGTCGGGGAGTCTGCCCAGAGCGGATCGGTGGATGCCTTCGGGCACAAGTACCTCGCGGGTACCGGCAAGGCTCTGGAGCTGGCGGTCAAGGCTCGCTTTGGCTGTAAGGTGCGCTCGGTGGAGCTGAATCTGCCCCAGCGTTGCGCGGCACACCTGCTCTCGGCGCAGGACATTGAGGAGTCCTTGGCGGTCGGAGCCGCCGCTGTCCGCGCCGCTATGACGGGGGTCAGCTGCTCCATGATGACCATTCAGCGCACCGAGGGGGAGACCTATGGTTACGAGATCGGTCATGCCGATATCTTCGCCATTGCCAATCAGACCCGCGCCGTCCCGGAGAGCTACATCACCCCGCGCGGCAACGCCGTGACCGACGAGTGCCTGTCCTACCTCCTGCCCCTGATCCGCGGTGAGCGTTACCCGACCTACGAGAACGGGTTGCCGCGCTACTTCATCCTCTGAAAGGACGGCGGTACAGATATGGAACAAGAGAACATACGGATCCGCGAACGGGCGGAGGCGATCCTCTCGACCATGACCACCGAGGAGAAGGTCGGTCAGCTGTTCGTGGTGCGCCGCCCGCAGGAGGATACCGTGGCTATGGATGCCCTGCAGACCTACCACCTCGGCGGCTTTACCCTGTACGCTTGTGACTTTGAGCATCGGACACCCGAGACCATGCGCGCTCTGCTGACCTCCTATCGACTGGCGGCCAAAGTCGCCCCCTTCATCGCGGCAGACGAGGAGGGTGGACGGGTCGTGCGCGCCAGCAAATACCCCGCCTTCCGTGCCGAGCCGTTTCCCACCCCCCGCGCTCTGCTGACCGCCGGCGGCTTGGAGGCGGTGGAGGCCGATGTGCGGGAGAAGGCCGCACTTCTGCTGGGGCTGGGAGTCAACTTCAATTACGCGCCGGTCTGTGATATGTCGGGCAACCCCGAGACCTTCATCTTTGACCGCACCGCCTCCGATGACCCGGAGGTCACCGCCGAGTATGCCGAGACCGTGGTGCGTACCATGAACGTCTGCGGACTCGTGGGGAGCATCAAGCACTTCCCGGGGTACGGCGACAACGTGGACACCCACACCGACATCGCACGGGACGGGCGTAGCTTCGAGACCTTCCGTGACCGCGACCTTGCCCCTTTCCGCGCCGGCATTCAGGCGGGAGCCCCCATCGTTATGGTCGCCCACAATATCGTGGCCTGCATGGATGCCGACTGTCCCGCCTCCCTCTCGCCGGTTGTGCATCGTCTCCTGCGGGAGGAGTTGGGCTTTGATGGGCTGATCATGACCGACTCGCTGGACATGGGAGCCATCACGCGCTACACACAGGATCGGGCGGCGGCCGTTCAGGCTGTGCTGGCAGGAAACGACCTGCTCTGTTGCTCGACCTATGAAAAGCAGGTGCCCGCCGTCATCGAGGCGGTCGCCGACGGTACCATACCGCTTGCTCGCATCGAGGCGTCGGTGCGGCGGGTGCTGGAGCTGAAGCTCCGAATGGGGATCATCAATACTTGATTGGAGAAGATCATCATGAAAAACATCAGAAGAAACCTGAACCTGCTTGTCGGTCTGCTCTGCCTCCTGCTTGTCCTGACCTGTGCGGTGGCCTGCGCGAACGACACAACGGGCGAGACCGAACCCGCCGACAGCAACACCGAGACTGAGGCCGAGGGCGACACCTCTGCTGCGACCGACCCTGAGACAGCCAATGAAACCGAGAGCGAGGAAGAGTCTATGAGTGAGACGACCGTTATCGAGACTGAGACCGAGACCGAGACCGAGACCGAAACAGAGGTGGATACCTCCCCTGTACGCATCATGTACTACAATGTGTACGGCTACGGCAAGCTGAATTCCATTCCGGATCGCCTGAAGGTGCAGGTCGAGCTGATCGCCGAGAATGCACCCGACATCCTGTGTGTGCAGGAGTTTGACACCCTGCATCGGAACACCTCCAAGTCCCTCCTCAAGAAGAAGGACTACAAGGAGGTCGCCATCGACGGCAAGAAGGCAGTCCTTCATGCCGGCGGAAAGAACTGCGAGGCCATGTTCTACAACTCCGACCGCGTGAAGCTGGTGGAGTCGGGCGGTGAGCTGTACCCGGAGTGGGTAAACATCGACGGAGTCAACCTGTACGGTAACAATGGCAACACTAAGTCCACGACCTGGGGCATCTTCGAGCAGCGTTCCAACGGCAAGCTGTTCCTGGTCGTGAACACACACTTCATGTGGACGGATACCGCCAATCTGACGGTCGAGCAGGCCAACCTCGTGCGGGTGAACAACGCCGAGCGCATCCTCGCGCTGATCGAGCGTGTCCGCGCCATGGACGAGGCGTATGCCGACATTCCGGTCATCTTCGGCGGAGACCTGAACTGCCAGATGGACAAGACCCCCTTCTCGGTGCTCAGCGAGGCCATGACACCGGCCTATCAGGTCGCCGAGCAGTACCAAAAGATCGGCTACTACGGCTGTTACGCGACCTACGATGCGGCTACCGATGAGTATACCTACCGCGAGCCGGTGGAGTCGGACAACATCATCGATCACGTCTTTGTGAAGGGGGATGTGAAAGTGCTCTGCTACCTGCCCATCACCGAGTTCCGCGCCCTCATCACGTCGGATCACCTGCCGTGGTATGTGGATATTTGTCTGTAAGTCCCATATTGTTTCATGGAGAGGAGTCTTGAACGGCTCCTTTCCTTTTGCTATAGGCAGTTGCCTATAAATTCTTTACAATTCGCCATTGACTTTTAGGAAAAAGTATGATATACTGTAAGGTGAACAAAAGTCCGTTCCGCATATCCCGTGCGTGAACGGAGAGAAGAAAGCAAAAAGGACGCGGGGGTGTGCCCCTGCGTAGAGAGGAGAGGCGAGAATGGGTGTTGAGAAGTTGCAACCGATCAATGTGACGGGTGCGCCGTTGGTCGGCGGGAATTATTTGATGTACAAGGATCGTCCGCTGGTGCGGGAAGGGGATACCATCTGCTACGGCGACATGACCGAGAAGTATATCCTGATCCTGGATATCCTGAACTATAAGGAGGAGGGCGGCGTGAGCGTCCCCGGTGATGTGTTCGTCAGCGTGGTGGAGACCGCCGACCAGAACAAGGTCTATCGGCAGGGCGGCAAGAAGGGTCTGTATGAGGCCTTCGGCTATGGCATGATCTGGCTGGAGCAGGCTTTGCTGAAATGATATCCCAAGGGGCTGTTCTCGCGTTGCGCGGAGGACAGCCTCTTTTGCAAAAAGAGATCATATAAAAGAGTCGCGCGGTTGTGCTACCTCCCTATCTCGGAAAGGATGAACCTGATATGAGTCGTGTTTTTGATACCTGTAGTACCCTCCTGCGGGAGAGCGTTGACAAGAAGATCATCCCCTCGGCGGCCTATGCCGTCGGGGAGGGACGGCAGACCCTGTGCGCCGAGGTGCTGGGGGATCGGGCACTGTTCCCGGAGCCACAGCCAGCCGACGCCGATACTCTCTACGACCTGGCTTCCCTTTCTAAGCTGGTTGCCACGACCATGGTCGCCCTGCGCCTGGTGGAAGAGGGACGGCTCCTGCTCTCCGACCCGCTGGCGAGCTTCTTTTCGCCTGAGGAGCTGGCGGGCTGTCCCGAGGGCAGGGAAGGGGTCACGGTATTCCAACTCATGACCCATACCTCCGGCATCACCCCGCACCTGCCCCTCTGGACACGTTTGGACGCCCCCGAGCCGTCGGCGGTCGCGCATACTATCCTGTCCTCGGCGGCGGTCTGCACTCCGGGAGAGCAGGTCTTCTACTCCTGCATGGGCTACATCCTGTTGCAGATATTGATCGAGCGGCTGACCGGTCGCCGCTTGGATCGGCTGGCCGAGGAGTTGGTCTTTCGCCCGCTGGGCATGACCCGCACCGGCTATTGCCCGTCCTCCGAGAACGTGGTCACGACCGAGTTTTCGTCGTTGCATCAGGAATATATCAGGGGTCACGTCCATGACGAGAATGCCCACTTCCTGGGCGGCGTATCCGGCAACGCAGGGGTCTTCTCCCCACTGGGGGACATGACACGGTTCGCCGTCATGTGTGCCACGCGCGGGGAACTGCCGGATGCTCCGGGCAAGCGGTTCCTGTCGGAGGCGGCCTTTGCGGCGGCTGTCCGAGACTATACACCGGGGCTTGCCGAGTCCCGCGGGCTTGGCTTCCAGCTCAAGCCGCCCCTGCCGGGGCTGTCCTCGGCGGGAGATCTCATGTCGGTCGGCTCCTACGGCCACACCGGCTTCACGGGAACCTCCCTGTGGGTGGATGCCGAAAGCGGCCGCTGGGCAGTGCTGTTGACCAACGCCGTCCATCTGGGGCGGGACAAGACGGCTTTCTTCCGCGTGCGGCGGCTGTTCCATAATGCCGTCATGGGGGAGACCCTGCGCGCATGACCTGCCGCTTTGGTGCAGAACAGAGCATCATCATTAGAGTTGGAAGGATAACACTTACTTCCCGGTTCTTTTCAA
>CAYXBU010000040.1:0-19824 GCA_964463245.1 uncultured Clostridium sp.
TACCATACTTTGGACGGAATTTCTACACTTTTCACGGAATAAAGAAAAGAACCCGTCAAATCTTTATCTTGACAAAAAGACGGATTTCTGCTATACTGTATAGGATTATGGAAGAGACAGGAGGGAGTCCTATGGAAGGCACGGCAGACCGGAGCTTTTTTGTGGCCGGAAATAAGCCCCTTCTGGAGAGGTTGCGCCGCGATCTGCGGGAGGGACAGCTGAACCACGCCTACATTCTGGACGGCCCCCCGGGGAGCGGGCGGCACACCGTGGCGCGGTGGCTCTGCGCCGCCATTGCTTGCCAAAACCGCCCCGGTCGCCACATGGTCGCCGAGGATGCCGACCAGCTGGATATGTTCGAGGCACCCACCCCGGTACCGCCCCCGCCCCCGGATGCTCCCCTACCCTGCGGGGTCTGCGAGGATTGCCGTCGGGTGGCCGCCGAGACCTGCCCCGACATCTACTTGATCGGACGGGGGGGCAAGGCGACAGTCGGCGTGGACAGCGTGCGGTTCCTGCGGCAGGATGTGCTCAACCCGCCCAATCGGCTGGATACCAAGATATACATCATTGAAGATGCGGACACCATGACGGTACAGGCGCAGAATTCCCTGCTCCTGACGCTGGAGGAGCCGCCGTCCTACGTCCTGTTCCTGCTTTTGTGCAACGGCGCGGACAACCTCCTGGAGACCATCCGCAGTCGCGCCCCCGTCCTGCGGCTCTCCCCCGTGGAGGATCGGGACATACGGGATGCCCTGGTACAGCACGGGCGGTCGCTGTCCTCCGACGATACGGCAGCACTGCTCCTGCAGGCAGACGGGCGGATCGGGCGTGCGCTGGCTCTCTCGGACGAGCGGACATTGGCCGCCGTCCTGCGGGATCGCACCCGCTGTACACAGCTATTGGAGGCCTTGGCCGCCGGGCAGACCGCCGCCGTCATGGCCGCCGTTTACGGCTGGGACAGCAAGCGGGATGCCGTCGCGGACACACTGGCCGAGCTCCAACTGGCTACACGCGACCTCTTGCTGCTCAAGCGATCCGATGCCGTGCGGTTGCTCTTCTTTACCGACCAAGAGGCCGCCACCGCTCTGTCCGACCGCTTCACGGTGCGCAAGCTCATGCGGCTTTGGAATGCCGTTTGGCAGGTGCGGGAGACACTGGAGAGCAACGGGAACCTCCGCCTGACCCTGACCCGCATGGTGCATGAGATCACACGCAGTTGACTACCTCACACAGAGATATTCCGAAAGGATGTGCATATTATGGAAGACGAAAAAGTAAGACATACAGAGGTCGCCCCGACCGCGAGCGGTTCCGCTGACGACCGTCCCGCCCGTGGGGAGACCAAGCGTTCCGGCAAGAACAACCGCCGACCCGCACGGCAAAAGCCCGCCGCTCCCAACGCCGGGCGTGAGGCTCCCCCCGCCGAGGCGGCGACCCCTGCCGCCCCCGCCAAGGGTGGCCGCACGGTATGGAGCAGTGACCGACGTCGGGGCGGGCGTGCCCCGATCCCCGCAGGCTCGGTCGCCGCAAACGAACAGGCGCAGGCGCAAGCACAGGCGGCGCAGAAGCCCGTCCCCGCCGAGCCGACCCGAGAGAAGTCTGCCGACAAGCGCAAGGCAAGCTCCCCCGCACAACAGCCGAGCAATCGTGCGACAGGGCGTCCCACCCGTGTCACCCGCCACGCCTCCCGCGCGGCCGAGCTGCCACGCATGGATGACCTGCTCATTGACGATACCCCGGTCGAGCCGGATGTCAGCCCGGACGAGTATACCCCCTCGGAGGCCGAGATCGACCGCATCCTGCAGCATGAGCTGTACACCCCCGCCAGCCGCGTGATCCCCGAGGTCATCCCGGAGGGCAAGGTAGTCATCGTGGGGGTGCGATTCCGACCGGGCGGCAAGACCTACTTCTTCGACCCCGGCTCTACCCGTTGCCGAAACGGTCAGGCCGCCATCGTGGAGACGGCGCGGGGGCAGGAGTTCGGCGAGGTCTGCATGGGCAACCGCATGGTGGACACCTCCCTCGTAATACCGCCCCTGCGCCCTCTGATCCGTCTGGCTACCCCCGAGGATATTGCCCATAACCAACAGAACCACGACAGGGAGGCCGAGGCCTACCGCATCGGTGCCGAGCGCATTCGGGAACACGGGTTGGACATGAAGCTGGTCGGAGCGCAGTACACCTTTGACAACTCCAAACTGCTCTTCTACTTCACCGCTGATGAGCGCGTGGACTTCCGCGAGCTGGTCAAGGACTTGGCCGGTGTGTTCCATATCCGCATCGAGCTGAGGCAGATCGGTATTCGGGACGAGGCGCGCATGATCGGCGGTCTGGGTGCCTGCGGTCGTCCGCTGTGCTGCAGTACCTTCCTGTCGGATTTCGGACAGGTGTCCATGAAGATGGCTAAGGAGCAGAATCTGTCCCTCAATTCCACCAAGATATCCGGCTGTTGCGGACGGCTGATGTGCTGTCTGCGCTACGAGCACGAGACCTATCGGGAGGAGTACCGCCGCTCCCCTGCACAGGGCAGCTTCGTCATGACCCCCGACGGACCTGGTGTCGTGACCGAGGTCTACCCCATCGCAGGCGAGGTCAAGGTCAGTCTGCGCGGTCAGAACGAGCCTACCTTCCGCCGCTACAAGCGGGAGCTGGTCTCGGTGCAGGCTCCCGGGAGCCGTCCGGGGGACGGTGCGCGGGATAGTCGCAGGGCAAGCGAGACGACCCCCGAGGACGATCTGACCGACACAGAGGGCGGGCAGACCTGAGAGATCCTTGCCTATTTTCCCGTATCGGAGCAGAATTTCGTATAATTGTCCGATATGAGCAAAAAAATTCATAAAAACCTCTTGAATTATTTCAGATTTATGATATAATAGGTAGGAGCTACGGACAGCATCAGCCGTCCGAGCAATATTTCACATAACGGAGGAATAGACCATGGCATACAAGATCAGTGACGATTGCATCTCCTGCGGCGCTTGCGCTGAGAACTGTCCTGTGGAGGCCATCACCGAGGGTGACGGCAAGTACGAGATCGACGCCGACAAGTGCATCGATTGCGGCTCCTGCGCAGACAACTGTCCTGTGGATGCTCCCAAGGCCGAGTAATTTCGGACACGGCATCATAACACAAGGGTGACTTAATCGCCCCGGACACTCCCGACTTCTTTTGGTCGCGTCCTACGGGGCGCGGCGGGAGTCGGGGGTTTTCATTTCGGACACACAAGGAGGTCTCTATGTCGGATCCGAACAGCTCCCCCGAATTTCTCTGCGAGGTCAACGAGTCGGTTCGCCTGCTCCAGAGGCGCGGAGGGCTGACCTTCGGCACGGATGCCTACCTCTTGGCTGCCTACCTGCGCCCCATGCCCCGCGCACGCGCACTGGACTTAGGGAGCGGCACGGGAATCATTCCCCTGCTCTGCCTCTCGCGCGGCAAGGCGGCCTCCTTTATCGCCGTGGAAATGCAGGAGGTGTTCTGCTCTGTCATCGAGAAGAACGCCGCCGAGAACGGTTTCTCCGACCGACTGACCCCGCTGTGCGCCGACCTGCGGTCTCTGACCATCCGCGACACGGGCGGCGAGGTTGACCTCATCACCGCCAACCCGCCGTATTTGAAGCTGGGAGCGGGTATGCGAAACCGCTCGGATGAGAAATATATGGCGCGGCATGAGACAGCCGGGGATGTCGCCGACTTCTGTCGGGCGGCGGGGCGATTGCTCCGCTTCGGCGGGCGGTTCTGCTGTGTCTTCCGCCCGGAGCGCATGACCGATCTACTGGTCGCCCTGCGGGATGCCGGGCTGGAGCCGAAACGCATGACGCTGGTACAGGCTACCCCCTATGCGCCGCCCTCTCTCATGCTGACCGAGGCCGTGCGGGGAGCCGCACCGGGGCTGAGAGTCACGCCGCCGCTGTTCCTGCACCTGCCGGATGCCGACACGCCGAGCAAGCCGGATGCGGCACAGACCTACTCGCCCGAGGCGACCTACCTGTACGAGCATTGCGCCTTCCCCACTGAATTCTATTGATCGAGGATGTATATGAACCAAGCAAATCCTACTCCCATGAAGCATATACTCAGCTACACCCGTCGCGCCCTGTACGACTATGATATGATCCGCCCCGGGGACAAGGTCGCCGTGGGGGTATCGGCGGGAAAGGATTCCCTGACCCTGCTCTGCGCCATGGCGCGCTTGAAGAAATTCTATCAAGTGCCCTTTGAGCTGGAGGCCATCACGGTGGACATGGGCTTTGGCGGTAAGCCGGGGGATTTCTCCGGTATCGCGGCTCTGTGCGAACAGCTGGAGGTACCCTATCGGGTGGTGCCCTCCAATATTGCCGAGATCGTGTTCGACATCCGCAAGGAGCCGAACCCCTGCTCCCTCTGCGCCAAACTCCGTCGGGGGGCGTTGCACAACGCCGCCAAGGCCGACGGCTGTACCACCGTCGCGCTGGGACACCACTTTGACGATGCCGTGGAGACCTTCATGCTCAACCTCTTCTTCGAGGGGCGGATCGGGTGCTTCTCCCCCGTCACCGAGCTGTCCCGCGTGGGCATTCGGGTCATACGCCCCTTGCTGTATGTGCCCGAGAAGGAGGTGCGCAGCTTTGCCGCGGCAGAGAACCTGCCGGTGGTTCCCTCGGCTTGCCCTGCCGATCGACAGACCGAGCGGGAGAACATGAAGCAGCTCCTGCACACGCTGGAGCGGGAGAATCGCGGTCTGCGCCACCGTATCTTCGGGGCGATGCAACGCGGCGAGGTGGACGGCTTCAAGCTCCCCGAGCGGAGGGATATCCGTTTCCCCGAGCCGGAAGAGCCGCAATAGATCCATAAAATCAACGAAAAGGGGCTTGTATGAAGAACGTGATACGGGTCGGGCTGTGCGGGTTCGGCTTTATGGGCAAGACACATCTGTACGCGCTGCGGAATCTGCCCTTCTTTTACGATCTGCCCTACACGGCAGAGGTAGTCGGGGTCTGTACCGCGCACCCCGAAACGGCACAGGCGGCGGCCGAGGCCTTCGGGATCCGACGGGTATACGCCACCGAGGCCGAGATGATCGCCGACCCTTCGGTAGATGTGATCGACATCTGCACCCCCAATCCCTTCCACTACGGGACAGCGCGTGCCGCCATCCGAGCCGGCAAGCACGTCCTCTGCGAGAAGCCGCTGGGGCTGTCTCCTGTCGAGAGTCGGGAGCTGGCCGAGCTTTCCCGCACGAGCCGGCTGACCTGCGGCGTGGTGTTCAACAACCGCTTTCTTTCCCCGATCCTGCGGGCAAGACAGCTGGTCTCGGAGGGGCGGCTCGGGCGCATCCTGTCCTTTGATTTTGCTTATCGGCACAACTCCTGCATCGACCCCGAGCGTTCGGTCGGCTGGAAGCAACGCGCCACCTCGGGCGGCGGAACTCTTGCCGATCTCGGTCCCCACGTGCTGGATCTCTGCCGTCTGCTCTGCGGAGAGGTCACATCGGTCATAGGCAAGAGTCAGATCGGCTTCCCGACCCACCGAACTCCGAGCGGTGTCTGGCAGACCGACGCCGACGAGGCCTTCTACATGACCATCTCTACGGCGGAGGGTGCCGTGGGGCAGGTCTCGGTCTCCAAACTGACACAGGGGGAGAACGACGGTCTGACCTTCTCGGTCTTCGGAACCGAGGGGGCTATGCGCTTCGATCTGATGGAGCCGCAATATCTTTACTACTACGACCCAAACGCACCTGGGAATGTGCGGGGCTACACCCGCATCGAGTGCGTGGGACGGTTCCCAAGCCCCGCACTGCCCTTCCCGTCCCCCAAGGCTCCTGTCGGCTGGCTGAGAGGTCATGTCGGCTGCATGGAGAATTACCTGTCGGCGGTGTACGCGCACCGCGAGGCGGAGCCGTCCTTCGCGGACGGTGCCGCCGTGGATGCCATCATCGCCGCCGCACGGCAGTCGGATGAGACCGGAAGGGAGGTACACCTATGAGCAAGACCGTGATCATCGGTCTAACCGGGCAGACCGGCGCGGGAAAGAGCGTCGTGTCGGCCATCTGTCACGGGTGGGGCATTCCCTTTATCGACACCGACGAGGTCTACCATTCCCTGCTGATCCCCCCCTCGGCCTGTCTGAACGAGCTGGTCGCCGCCTTCGGGTCGGGTATTCTCCGAGCTGACGGCAGTCTTGACCGCCCCGCGCTGGCCGCCATCGTCTTTGCGGCGGACGCAAAAGAAAAGCGGGAGCTTTTGAATCGGATCACCCACCGCTATGTGCTGGAAGCCGTCCGCGCGATCTGCCGCGAGCTGACTGAGAAAGGGCTACCCGCCGTGCTGGTGGATGCGCCTCTCCTGTATGAGTCCGGCTTTGACCGGGAATGCGACCGTGTCCTGGCGGTGCTGGCCTCCCCCGATGTGCGGCTCTGCCGCATCATGGCGCGGGACGGACTGAGCCTTTCCGCCGCGACCGCCCGTATGCAGGCACAGCATCCCGACGATTACTACCTTCGCGCCGACGGTATCCTGCACAACGACGGCAACACCCCCGATGATCTCATCCCCCACCTGCGCAGTCTGTTGAGCGAGTGGGGCGTTCCCCTCCCGTGACCCCCGCTGACGGGCGGGGCGGGCGGTTCGACTACCGAAACCCGCCCCACGCTGTGGTCATTGCGCTCATCCTCGTCATATCTCTGCTGTTCGGGTTCCTGTTCGATCTGGTCTGCCGAGGCGTGGAGCGATTGCTCTACCCCCGCACATACCTCTCCTATGTGGAGACCTATGCGGAGCGGTTCGAGGTGCCGGAGAACCTGCTCTTAGCCGTTATCCGCACCGAGAGCGATTTTGACAGCGCGGCGGAGTCCTCGGCGGGAGCGGTCGGGTTGATGCAGCTCATGCCCGAGACCTTCGAGTGGCTGACGCGGGATGTCCTGCATGAATACCTGGAGGACGGAATGCGCTACGATCCCGAGACCAGCATCCGCTACGGAGCCTGTCTGCTGGCGCGCTACTTCCTGCGCTACGGGAGTTGGGAGCTGGCTTTGGCGGCCTACAACGCGGGCAATGCCAACCTGGACAAGTGGCTCGCCGACCCCGAGCTTTCGGACGGGGAGGGCGGCCTGCGGAAGATCCCCTTCCGCGAAACACGGAAATACGTTTCCCGCGTGAGGAAGGCGTGGGAGGTATACGATGACCTTTACGGTAAATGAATGATGAAATAAAACGAAAGAAGGATAATACCATGGAAAACACCGAGAACAAGACTCAGGCACAGGTTCTGGCCGAGACCCTGACCTACAAGAAGACCAATTTTTACGAGGTCAGCGACGAGGCGGCCGTCAAGGCGGCTTACGACTATGCGCCCGGCTACATGAAGTATCTGGACGATGCCAAGACCGAGCGGGAGGCCTCCCGCGTATCCATCGCCATGGCCGAGGCCAACGGCTATGTCCCCTACAGCTTCGGTATGAAGCTGGAGGTCGGCGGCAAGTATTACTACGACAACCGCGGCCGCAACCTCTACCTGTTCCGCATCGGCTCGGAGCCCATCAACAATGGTATCCGTATCGTGGCGGCTCACATCGACAATCCCCGCCTGGATGTCAAGCAGTCCCCCCTCTACGAGGACGGCGGCTTTGCCTTCTTCAAGACCCGCTACTACGGCGGTATCCGCAAGTACCAGTGGGTCACGGTGCCGCTGGCTCTGCACGGCGTGGTGGTCAAGAAGGACGGCTCGGTCGTGGATGTCGTGATCGGTGAGGATGAGTCGGATCCCGTCATCTACATCAACGACCTCCTCCCTCACCTGGGTCAGGAGCAGAGCAAGCAGCCGCTCAGCTCGGCCATCCCCGCCGAGAACCTCAACCTGCTCTTGGGCACTCGCCCCTTCCCCGGCGCGGACAAGGATGCCATCAAGCTGAATATCCTTTCCCTGCTCAACGAAAAGTATGGTATCACCGAGGAGGACTTCCTCTCGGCGGATCTGTCGGCTGTCCCCGCCGCTAAGGCGCGTGACGTGGGTCTGGATCGCTCCCTGATCGGTGCTTACGGTCACGACGACCGCGTGTGTGCTTACCCGTCCCTGACGGCTCTGTTCGCCACCGACGACAGTGTCCACACCTCCATGGTCATTCTGGCCGACAAGGAGGAGATCGGTTCGGACGGCAACACGGGTATGCAGTGCGACCTGATGACCGACCTGCTCGCCGAGATCGCCACAGCTCTGGGCGGCAGCTTCACTGCCATGAAGGCAAACTCCAAGTGCCTGTCCTCGGATGTGACGGCTTGCTTTGACCCCAACTTCTCCGAGGTGTTCGACCGCCGCAACGTCTCCATGATCAACTGCGGCGTCGCCATGTCCAAGTACACCGGCCACGGCGGCAAGGTCGCCACCAACGATGCGCCCGCCGAGTATGTCGCGTGGATCCGCCGCGTGATGGCCGATGCAGGGGTCATCTGGCAGGCAGGCGACATGGGCAAGAACGATGTCGGCGGCGGCGGAACCGTTGCCAAGTACATCGCCAAGCACAATATTGAGGCGGTCGATCTCGGTGTGCCGGTCATCTCCATGCACGCCCCCTACGAGGTCATCTCCAAGGCCGACCTCTACACCGCTCACCTCGCGTTCGAGGCGTTCCTCAAGGCCTGATCCATGTTTGAGAGCTTAGAGCCGGTCGCACGGCGGTATGAGGACATGGAGTTTCGGCTGACCCTGCCCGAGACCATGGCCGACCCCGCCGCCTACCAAAAGCTCATCCGTGATTACAACGATCTGACCGAGACCGTCACGGCCTACCGTGCCTATCGCGCCCTGGAGGCGCGATTGGCCGAGGCGGTGGCGGAGTCCTCCTCCACGGATGCCGAGCTGAGGGCACTGGCGGCCGAGGAAGCACTTGCCGTGCGGGCGGAGTTAGCCGAAGCCGAGACCATCCTCCGCAAACTGCTCATCCCCCGCGACCCGGACGACGACCGCAGTGTCGTCATGGAGATACGCGCCGGGACGGGGGGCGAGGAGGCAGCTCTCTTTGCCGCCGACCTCTTTCGGATGTACAGTATGTACGCGCAGTCAGTCGGCTTTACTGTCAGCGTGACCTCGGTCAACGAGACCGAGCTGGGCGGCTTTCGGGAGATCGTATTCCTCTGCGAGGGCAAGGGTGCTTTTTCTCGCTTCAAGTTTGAGTCCGGGGTACACCGCGTACAGCGGGTGCCCGTGACCGAATCTCAGGGGCGCATCCAGACCTCGGCCGCCACCGTTGCCGTTCTGCCCGAGGCTGAGGAGGTGGACGTGGAGATACGGGACAGTGACCTGGTCTTCGAGTCCTGCAAATCCTCCGGCGCGGGCGGTCAGCACATCAACAAGACCGAGTCGGCGGTGCGTCTGACCCACAAGCCCACCGGCATCGTGGTGGAGTGCCAGCAGGAGCGGTCGCAGTTCCAGAATAAGGACAAGGCCATCTGTATGCTCCGTGCCAGGCTCTACCGCATGAAAAAGGAAGAGACAGACAGCGCACGCGCCTCGGCGCGCCGCTCACAGGTCGGCTCGGGGGATCGGAGCGAGAAGATTCGCACCTATAATTTCCCGCAGAGCCGCGTGACCGACCACCGTATAGGCTTCTCGCTCTACGATCTGTCGGGCTTTCTGAACGGAAATATGGAGCCCATGCTCCGCGCCCTGACCGAGGCCGATACGGCTTCCCGATTGCAGGAGAGCGAGATATAGAAAGGAGGGAACATCGTGCAGACCAAGCATATCGTGATCACCGACCCGTTGCGGCAGGAGACCGAGATACAGGAAGCCGCCTCCATCATTCGAGCAGGCGGTCTTGTGGTGTTCCCTACCGAGACAGTCTATGGGCTGGGCGGGGATGCGACCAACGCGGACGCCGCCCGCCGCATCTATGCCGCCAAGGGACGGCCGTCCGACAATCCGCTCATCATCCATGTCGCGCACCCGCAGGAGGCCGCCGCCTACGCTGAGACCGACGACCTGTATGATCGGCTGGCCGCCGCCTTTATGCCGGGACCTCTAACCGTCATCCTGCCCCGCCGCCCCATCATCCCGCTGTCCACGACCGGGGGGCTGGACACGGTCGCCGTGCGTTGCCCCTCCCACCCCGTGGCACACGCGCTGATTTCGGCGGCAGGTGTCCCCATCGCCGCGCCCTCCGCGAACCTGTCCGGCAAGCCCTCCCCCACCTGCGCCGCCCATGTGGCGCAGGATATGGACGGGCGGGTGGACATGATCCTGGACGGCGGGGACAGCGAGATCGGGCTGGAATCCACCATCGTCAAGCTGGATCGAGACGAGAACGGCGAATACCTGACCCTCCTGCGCCCCGGCGGCGTGACCTACGATGCGCTGTGCTGTGTATGGGATCGCGTGGTGGTCGCGCCGGCCGTCACCGAGCTGCTCTCGGCGGATGTGCGTCCCCTGTCCCCCGGCATGAAGTACAAGCACTACGCGCCCGCCACCCCGGTCGTCCTGCTGGACGGCGAGCCGGAGGCGGTGCTGGCCTACCTGCAGGCGCGGCAGGCGGTGGAGAATTGCGCCATCCTCTGCTACGACGAGGAGATCCCCTTCCTGCGAAATGAAGGTCTGCTCCCCGTCGGGGCGCGGGAGGATCTTGCGACCCACGCGCATACCCTGTTCTCACGCTTGCGTGAGTCGGACAGCCTTCACGCCGATGTGGTCTACGCGCATCTGCCCCCGCGCGAGGGGCTGGGGCTGGCTCTCTACAACCGCATGATCCGTGCGGCGGCGCATACGGTGCGCCGTTTATGATCCCCCTACCGCTGATGAAAGTAAGGACGAGCTATGGCTAAGAAGAAGAAAAATGAAACCCCCGAGATCGTATACGCACCCATACGGAACCAGCCTATCACCGACACCATCGAGAAGAACTATATGCCCTATGTCATGTCGGTCATCATATCCCGCGCCATCCCGGAGATCGACGGCTTCAAGCCCTCCCACCGTAAGCTCCTCTACACCATGTACAAGATGGGGCTGCTCAATTCCAATGCACCCCGTACCAAGAGTGCCAACGTGGTGGGAGCCACCCTCCAGCTCAATCCGCACGGCAACGATGCCATCTACGAGACGCTGGTTCGTCTGACAAAGGACAACGAGTCACTCCTGCACCCCTTCATCGATTCCAAGGGTGGTTTCGGTAAGCAATACTCCTCCAACACCAACGCCTCGGCCATGCGGTATACCGAGGTCAAGCTGGAACCCATCTGCGCCGAGATATTCCGCGGCATTGACAAGGACGCCGTGGACATGGTGGACAACTACGATGCCACCATGAAGGAGCCTGTCCTGCTCCCGACTACCTTCCCAAACATTCTGGTCTCTCCGAACATGGGTATCGCCGTCGGTATGGCCTCCAATATCTGTTCCTTCAACTTAGGCGAGGTCTGCGACGGTACCATCGCCCTGCTCAAGAAGCCGAACCTCACCACCGAGCGGCTGATGGAGCTGATCAAGGCTCCCGACTTCCCAGGCGGCGGTGCGCTCCTGTATGACGAGAAGCAGATGCGGGCGGTCTACGAGACCGGGCAAGGCTCCTTCAAGGTGCGGGCACGCTACCGCTACGATGCATCCGCCAACTGCATCGAGGTGTTGCAGATCCCCTACTCCACCACGCTGGAGCAGATCATGGACAAGGTCATCGATCTGGTCAAGAACGGCACCATCAAGGAGATCACAGACATCCGAGATGAGATCGGTCTCTCGGGCTTCAAGCTGACCATCGACTTGAAGCGCGGCACCGATCCCGAAAAGCTGATGAACAAGCTCTTCCGCCTGACCCCCATGGAGGACACCTTCAAGTGCAACTTCAATGTGCTGATCGACTCCACCCCGCGACAGATGGGCATCGCCGAGCTGCTTCGGGAATGGATCATCTTCCGCACCGGCTGTGTGCGGCGGGAGATGACCTTCGACCTGGGCAAGAAGAAGGACAAGCTCCATCTGCTGGAGGCACTGGCCAAGGTGCTTCTGGACATAGACAAGGCCATTCGTATCATCCGCAAGACCGAAAAAGAGGAGGAGGTAATCCCCTCCTTGATGGAAGGCTTTGACATTGACGAGATCCAGGCGAATTACATTGCCGAGATCAAGCTGCGTAACCTGAACCGCGAGTATATCCTCAACCGCATCTCGGAGGTCGACGAGCTCAAAGCAGAGATCGCGGAGATCGAGAGCATTCTGGCTGACGAGATCAAGCTCAAGGGCGTCATCGCCGCCCAGCTGACCGAGGTCAAGAAGAAGTTCGGTCAGCCCCGCCGCACCCAGATCATCAAGCCGGATGACCTGCCCCCCGTCGTGGAGGAGGAGACCGTGGAGGATTATCCCGTTCGGCTGGTCTTTACGAGCGAGGGGTACTTCAAAAAGCTGGCCGCCAATGTCCGCGTACAGGCGACCCCGCCGGATCACCGCTTAAAGGAGGGCGACCGCATCCTGACCTCTGTGGAGGCGCGAAACCGTGACAATCTGGTCTTCTTTACCGACCGCGCACAAGTATACCGTGCGGCGGTGGCCGACTTTGATGTGGTCAAGCCTGCGGTCATGGGGGACTTCCTGCCCGGCAAGCTGAACATGGACGAGGGGGAACGACCGCTCTACATGGAGATACGAAACGACTACCCCGCCGATCAGAACATGGTCTTCCTGTTCGCCAACGGCAAGGGTGTGCGTGTTCCGGTCAGTGCTTATGAGACCAAGGGCAACCGCCGCAAGCTGACGGGAGCCTGCTCCTCCGCCTCCCCACTGGTCGCGGTGTTCTGCGAGACAGAGGGACAGCCTCTGGACATCCTGTTAGTCTCAGATGCCGACCGCGCCATTCTCATCAAGTCCGACCTCATTCCCAAAATGTCCACCCGTACCTCGGGCGGCAACCAGCTCATGACCCTCAAGAAGGGACAGACCATCCGTGGGGCATATATCAACTATGCGGATCGCCTCGGTGGCAACAGATCCTACCGCAAGACCAAACTGCCCGCTCCCGGTATCCTGCTGGAAGAAAAGGATATCGATGCACAGCAGATCAAGATCGACACAGATCAATAAAAAGGAGAATAGATCATGTCCAACCATACCGAAAGCAAAGGCGCACATCGGCGCAGTCTCGCGACCCGCATCATGGCATGGGTGCTCAGCATCCTGATGATGGGCTCTGCCGCGACCGTCATCATCGCTCTCATCGTGGAGCATCTCTGATCCGTCTCGACACGGCGGAACCTCCCGTCCCTGCGCGGCATATGCTGTACAGGGGCGGGACATACTGAAACAAGATGATTGTTACCATCACGGAAGCCTACGAGGGGCGGCTGTTGCGCTCCTACCTAAAGAACACCTTAGGGCTGTCTACGGCCTCTCTCGCCCGCCTGAAGGCGCGAGAGGACGGCATACGGGTCAACGGCACCCGCGTGACCGTGCGCTGTGTCCTGCACACGGGCGACCGCCTGGAGCTGGCTGTCGACGACACGCCGGACACCGCGACCGAGACCGTGCTCCCTGCCGCGGGAGATTTGGATATCCTCTATGAGGACGATCTTCTGACCGTCTTGAATAAGCCTGCGGGAATGCCCACGCATCCCTCCCACGGGCACCTGACCGACACCCTCGCCAATGCGCTCGCCTACCGTTGCGCCGCCGCCGGGGTTCCTTTTGTTTTCCGACCCATCGGTCGGCTGGATAAGGACACGAGCGGAGTGGTGGTGGCGACCAAGACCCACGCGGCGGCGGGGTTCCTCGGCAATTGCCTGATCCGACACCGCGTGACCAAGCGGTATCTCGCGGTGCTGGAGGGCTGTCTGCCGACGGATGATCGGCTCCATCGCATCGAGGTTCCCATCCTGCGCCCCGCAGAGGGGGTAGCCATGCGTACCGCCTGTCCGGGCGAGCATCCACCCGAGGGGAGCGAATACGCCCTCACCACCTATCGGGTGCTGGCCAGCACCCCCGATCACACGCTGGTGCTGGCGCAGCCGCACACCGGGCGCACCCACCAGCTGCGTGTCCACTTCGCGCACCTCGGTCATCCGCTGTGCGGAGACGGGGTGTACGGCAGACCGACGGCTACCGCCGCCATTGGGCGGCAGGCTCTGCACTGCCTGTCGCTCTCCTTCCCCTACCCCTTCTCGGATCGCGCCGACCGCCACGCCCTGACCCCGCCGATGCCGTCCCCCTCGGAGCCTGTCAATTTTCCCTGCTCGGACGGCTGGATGCACACCCACGCACCACTCCCGCAGGATCTTGAAAGCCTCGTACAACGCAAATTTCCCGCCTTTGCGGCCGTTCACGGCGGTCTTCTGCATGACCCGACCGCCGCCGTGCTGGTCGCGGCAGACGGCGGACAGCTTGCTTGTACGATCTGATTCCCCCGCAAAAGAAAGGATCCCTCATGAAAGAGCGTACCGCCCACGCCGCATCCACCATTACCGCCGCCGCATACGAGGCTCTTACCCCCGAACAGCGTGCCACCTATCGCCCCATCCCCCGCAAGTACGAACGGCTCCCGCGGGTCTGCCTCGTTCTCTACGGCGTGGCGGCTGTCTGCCTGATCCTCTTGATCCTGCAATCCGTCAGCGTCTCCTTTGCGGACTGGTTCAATCTCCGCATCAGCTCCCATGTGCGCGGTCTGCTGGCCGCCCTGACGGCTCCGCTCCCCTTCTCACTGGGGGAGGCCATCATCTGGCTCCTCCCGGTCGCTCTCGTGCTGACCCTGCGGCACGGCATACGCCACCGTTGCGACTCCTGGCGCACCTCCGGAGTGTTCATCGGCATCCTGCTCTCGGTCATCCTGACGGTGTTCTCCCTGTTCGTGTTAGGCTTCTCGGCAGGCTACCGCAATCGAACTCTGGATCGGAAGCTGGGGCTGGAGCAGGAAAAGATCACAGCATCCGAGCTGGAGAGCACGGCGCAATGGCTGGCGGACAGCCTCAACCGCGAGGCGGCTTCGGCCTCCTTTGCGCGGGACGGCTTCTCGGTCATGCCCTACTCGCTGGCCGAGATGAATACCAAGCTGGCCGCCGCCTACGACGACTTCTGCGCCGATCAGGATTTCATCCGAGACAATGTCGGCCGCCCCAAGCCCGTCCTGCTCAGTGAAGGGCTCTCCTACCTGCATATCACGGGTGTGTACTCCTTCTTTACGGGGGAGGCAAACATCAACATCAATTTCCCGGACTACACCATCCCCTACACGGCCGCCCACGAGATGGCGCACCAACGCGGGATCGCCCGCGAGGATGAGGCCAACATGATCGCGTTCCTGGTCTGCATCGGCTCGGAGGACCCCTATATCCGCTACAGCGGCTACCTCAATATGTATGAGTATGTCTGCAGTGCCCTGTACAAGGCGGATTCCGCCCGCTTCCGCACCGTGAACAACTCGCTGGAAACCACCGTGCGGCAGGAGCTGTCCGCCTACAATGACTTCTATGAGACCTATCGGGATTCCACTGTCTCCAAGGTGTCCGGCACCGTCAACAACACCTACCTGCAGTCCCAGCAGATACCCGCCGGAACCGCCAGCTACGGCATGGTGGTGGATCTGACGGTGGCGTGGTATAAGGTCAATATCGGCACGGAATGACCCGAATTATCCCCAGATCCGATTGTGACTTTTGTGACAGAAATGTAAATAATATGTGAAGGTAAGGGAATAGCTCTTGACACAGACGGATCGCTGTGGTATTATAATAGTACAGATGTATACGTGTTATGTTGTATGTCGCTCCGATGTCGGTCATTCTGCCCGAAGCGGGGCTGTAATCGTCGTCCCGCCGCTCGTCCTGCGCTTCGATCCCCCGTCCCTGCCGCGCGTATCGCGGTACCCGCGCAGTTGATCCCGAGCGGTTTCTTTGTCCCATACAGCATCGGCGGCTCGGCCGCTACGGTCAGGCTATGCGGAGCTGAAAGTCAGGCTCCCGGTCAGTGACCTTCATTTCGACAGAGAAGGACACCCCCGCTCAGCGGAGGTCGTGTGATTCATATGGAAAAATTGCATATAGTCGGCGGTCGCCGTCTTTTTGGCACCGTCCATATCAGCGGCATGAAGAACGCTGCTCTGCCTATCCTGTTCGCCTGTGCGCTCAACCGCGAGACCTGCACCCTGCAGAACGTCCCCCCCGTAAAGGACGTAGAGACCACCATTCGCATCTTGGCAGACATGGGCGTTGATATCCGCTACCTCACCCCGACGACGCTGGAGATCAACGGTGCCGGGTTCCGCCCCGGCACCTCCCCGGATGAGCTGGTGCAGAGCATCCGCGCCTCCTCTTACCTCCTGGGCGTGGAGCTGGCGCGAGCCGGAAAGACCCGCATCGCCTACCCCGGCGGCTGCAATTTCGGTGCACGCCCGCTGGATTATCACACCCGCGCCTTTGAGATGATGGGTGCCGAGATGGATTCCCGCAACGGTATGCGCGGCGAGGCTGAGGACGGTCTTCACGCCGCCAAGATCATGCTGGATACCGCATCGGTGGGCGCGACCATCAACATCATGCTGGCCGCCTCCCTCATCAAGGGCGGCGAGACCATCATCGGAAACGCCGCAAGAGAGCCTCATGTGGTGGATCTGGCGCGCTTCTTGACCGCCTGCGGTGCGACCGTCACGGGTGCCGGCACATCTGAAATTCACGTTCATGGCGTTGAATATTTGCATGGTTGTACACACCGCATCATTCCGGATATGATCGAGGCGGGCACCTACATGGCGGCCGTCGCCGGCACCGGCGGATGCGTCACCCTGATGGGGGCTGTCTCCAAGCATCTGGAGTCGGTCATCAGCAAGCTGACCGAGATGGGTGTTGAGGTGCGGGAGGACGACGAGAACGGCACCGTCCTGACCGTGACCTCCAACGGTATCCTGCGCGGTGTGCAGATCAAGACCGACGTCTACCCCGGTTTCCCGACCGATATGCATCCGCAATTTGCCCCCCTGCTGGCCATCGCCGACGGGAAGAGCACCGTGACCGAGAACATCTGGAGCCGTCGGTTCGATTATCTGGCTGAGCTGGGCAAGATGGGGGTATCCTACTCCTATGCCGAGTCGAGCAATGTGGCTACCTTCTTCCCCTCTCCCCGTTCCACGGCTGATGAGTCGACACTGACGGGTGCCACCGTGACCGCCACTGACCTACGCGGTGGTGCGGCCATGGTCATCGCCGCCTTGATGGCCTCGGGTGAGTCCGAGATATGCCGTGCCGATATCATCGATCGCGGCTATGACGACCTCATCGGAAAGTTGAGACGGCTGGGTGCCGACATTCGTCGTGAAGAGGTTTTTAGCCGTGGCACTCCGGTCGCCGCACATTCCATCTCCTGAGTGCCGATCTGACCCCTTATTTTCCCTTATATGACAAGACAAAGCGGAAGCCTGCACGGGCTTCCGCCTTTTTTTACATTCGCGCGCCGACCGGTTTTCCACAGGGTTTTCCACAGGTGCTCCGCGCGTTTTCCGCTTCCACATTCCTTTGTGTATGCAATATTCATTCGGTCTGCATACTTCATTCACTCGATTGTATAATTCATGTATATGTTAGTGATTCGGAAACTATTTGAATATTCCAATGCCAAAATGTTACAGAATAATGTCTCCTCGTTTTTTCTTCCACACCCCAATCCAGGCACATACGCTCCGCCTTCTCCAAGATAGCGCGACCCGCAAAAGAATATTTCCCTTGCCTCTTGATTCACACAGGAAACCGTGCTATAATAAGCAGGACAAAGCTCGTCCGAGGAGGTGCACCCCTTATGAGCGCATTCAAATTAGTCAGTGATTTTCAGCCGACAGGGGATCAGCCCGAGGCCATCGCCGGTCTGGTCGAGGGCATCCGCCGCGGCGACAAGTACCAGACCCTTCTGGGCGTGACCGGCTCCGGCAAGACCTTCACCATGGCCAATGTGATCGCACAGCTGAACCGCCCCTGTCTGATCTTAGAGCCAAACAAGACCCTGGCGGCACAGCTCTGCTCGGAGTTCCGCGCCTTCTTCCCGGATGCCGCCGTGGAGTACTTCGTCTCCTACTACGACTACTACCAACCCGAGGCCTACATTCCCGGCAAGGATATGTATATTGAGAAGGATGCCCTGATCAACGACGAGATCGACCGCCTGCGCCACTCGGCTACCTCTGCCCTGTTCGAGCGGCGGGATGTCATCATCGTCGCCTCGGTCTCCTGCATCTACTCGCTGGGCGACCCGCAGGAGTATCGCGACCTGGTCATCCCGCTTCGCCCCGGCATGACCATGAGCCGCGAGGAGCTGATCCGAAAGCTGATCTTCAACAGCTACAACCGCAACGACCTGAGCCTGGCGCGGGACAGCTTCCGCGTGCGTGGGGACACCGTGGAGGTCATCCCCGCCAACCAGTCCGAGACCGCCATCCGTGTGGAATTCTTTGACGACGAGATCGACCGCCTGTCCGAGATCAACATCGTCACAGGGGAGCTGATCCGCCTCCTGTCCTACGCCGCCGTATACCCCGCCACCCACTACGCCGTCTCGAACGAGAAGCGGGAGGCGGCACTCGGTCAGATCGAGCAGGAGATGAGGGAGCGGGTCACCTTCTTCCAATCGCAGGGCAAGCTCATTGAGGCACAGCGCATCGAGGAGCGGGTCAAGTACGATCTGGAGATGCTGCGGGAGGTCGGCTTCTGCTCCGGCGTGGAGAACTACTCCCGCGTACTGTCGGGGCGGGAGCCGGGCGCGACCCCCTATACCCTGCTCAACTACTTCCCGGATGACTACCTGCTATTCATTGATGAGTCCCATGTGACTGTCCCGCAGGTGGGGGGCATGAGCGGCGGCGACACCGCCCGCAAGCGCAACCTGGTAGATTTCGGCTTCCGTCTGCCCTCGGCCTACGACAACAGACCCCTGTACTTCCAAGAATTCGAGGAGCGCATGGGACAGACGGTCTTTGTCAGTGCCACCCCCGGGGACTACGAGAAGGAACACGCCGAGAATACCGTGGAGCAGATCATCCGCCCGACCGGGCTCTTAGATCCCATCATCTCGGTGCGCCCCATTGAGGGGCAGGTGGACGACCTGTTAGGCGAGATACGCGCCCGCGTGGACAAGGGCGAGCGGGTGCTCATCACTACGCTGACCAAGAAGATGGCGGAAGACTTGACGGATTATCTGGAGAGCATGAATGTCAAGGTACGCTACATCCACTTCAACGTGGAGACCATCGAGCGCATGGAGATCATCCGCGACCTGCGGCTGGGGGTATTCGATGTGCTGGTGGGCATCAACCTGTTGCGGGAGGGGCTGGACATCCCCGAGGTGTCACTGGTTGCGGTGCTGGATGCCGACAAGGAGGGCTTCCTGCGCTCCGAGCGTTCCCTCATCCAGACCATCGGGCGAGCGGCGCGCAACGAGAACGGCACCGTCATCCTGTACGCCGATACCGTGACCCGCTCCATGGAGGCCGCCATCACCGAGACCAACCGCCGCCGCGCCATTCAGGACGCCTACAACAAGGCGCATGGCATCATCCCGCACACGGTCAAGAAGGAGGTACGGGATGTCATCGAGATCGGGCGGGAGGAGGACGAGGAGCCGAGTCGCAAGCGAAAGCAGGCGGGTGCCAAAGAGGCCGCTCCGAAGAAGCGCAAGCTGACCGCCGCCCAGCGCGACAAGAAGATCGCCGAGTTGACCGCCGAGATGAAGGCCGCCGCCAAGACCCTGGAGTTCGAGAAGGCGGCCTACCTGCGGGACGAGATCGCACGACTCAAGGCCGAGCAGGCCTGACCCCGCTTCAACCAAGAGGCAGCTGTCAAAACTTTTTTTCGGGTTCTTTTCTTTATTCCGTGAAAAGTGTAGAAATTCCGTCCAAA
>CAYXBU010000041.1:0-19286 GCA_964463245.1 uncultured Clostridium sp.
AATCGATCTTGGCAAGGAGTCGGGACGAAGCAGTTTACATCGATTCTGAATGACTATTTGATATGGTATCGTGAAAAACGCATCAAACTGTCTCTTCATGGTTTGAGCCCCATAGAATACAGACGCAAATTAGGACTGATCTGACAGTTTTCTGTCCAGGATTATGTCCGCAGGTCCGTACCCCACAGGTCGCCCGATCATGTCTCTTTTTAACCTCTCGTATACAAGGCCGAGCGCGATACATCCGCGCTCGGCTATTCTTGGTTTCCGAAAAACCGCCCCGCAACTCGTGCGGGGCGGTCATCTATATCGTGCTTATGTGCAGGGGTATTCCCTCATGATCCCCTCGATCTCCTCCCGGGTCGCTCGATTGACATCCCCGCGGAAGGTGTGCTTGAGCACCGAGGCCGCCACGGCAAAGTTGACCGCATCGGCGTGTGCCATCCCCGCCAAACGGGCGTAGATCAGCCCCGCGCAGAAGCTGTCCCCCGCGCCCACACGATCCACGATCTTCACGGGGTACACAGGGGCGGCGACCGCCCGGTCGGTCTTACAGTCATAGAGGTAGCCGGTCAGGTCGTAGTCGGAGCCGCCCCCCGGCAACCGCAGGATCAGCGCGATCTCCGAGAACGGAAACCGCGCCGCCAGACCTCGCGCCACCGACAGGTAGGCGTCCCGTCCGCACAGGCCGCTCTCGGGCAGGATGCCGAACACGTCCTTTGCGTCCTCGTCGTTGGCGATGCACACATCCACCAGCCGACACAGGCGGCTCATGACAGCGGAGGCCTCCTCCCGTGACCAGAGCTTATCCCGATAGTTGAGGTCGCAGGAGACGGGGATGCCGCGCGCCCTCGCCGCCAGACAGGCTTGCTCGCAGATATCCGCAAGCTCACCGCCCAGAGCCGGGGTGATGCCCGAGAAGTGAAACCAATCCGCTCCCGTGAATATGCTGTCCCAATCAAAGTCAGTGGTCTGTGCCTCTGAGATGGCCGAGTGCTTGCGGTCGTACACACAGACCGAGCCACGCGCACCCGCGCCACTCTCTAAGTAGTACAGACCCAGCCGCTCACCGCCCCAACCGACGGCGCGGGTATCCACCCCCAGCCCTCGGAGAAAGTCACGGGCGGCATATCCGATCGGGTTCGCGGGCAGGCGGGTCACAAAGCAGGATTCAAAGCCCAGTATCGCCAGCGAGGCCGCCACATTGGCCTCCGAGCCGCCGAAGGAGGTCTCCAGGATCGGGGCTTGGAACAGCCGCCCATTCCCCTCGGGGGACAGACGGAGCAGAAGCTCGCCAAATGTGACCACTCTCATGACGGTATACCCTCCTCGCTCCATATTTTGAACAGGCGGCGGCAGTTTTCGCGGATGTCCCCCTTGCAGAGGAAGCTCCCGCCCACGGCGGCGACCTTCTCGCAGGACAGGTAGTCCCGTATATTGCCTAAATCGATCCCGCCCGTGGGCAGGAATTTCACCTGCGGGAAGGGCGCGGAAAGTGCCCGTATGGCGGCTATGCCACCGTACAGATCAGCAGGGAAGAACTTGACGGTGGTGATCCCCCGTGCCAGTGCCTCCATGATCTCGGTCGGGGTCACGCAACCGGGCAGGTAGGGCAGGCTCCGCTCGGCACAGACATCGGCGACGTCTTCCGAAAAGCCGGGCGAGACGATAAACCTTGCCCCGCAGTCGGCCGCCAGGGTGGCCTGCCCTCTGTCGATGACAGTCCCCGCACCGATGCACATATCCGGAAACCTCGCAACAGCCCGCCGAATGGCCTCCGGGGCACAGGGAGTGCGGAAGGTGATCTCGGCACACCCGACACCGCCGTCCCGCAGAGCGGACAGAATGTTCTCCACCTCGGACAGGTCGCGGATGACCACTACCGGCAGGACGCGGCAGGCGGGCAGAATGCCCTCGGGGGAGGGAATGGATCGGTTGATTTGTTCCATGATAGGCTCCATGAGCGGCTCCTTACACGCCGGAGTAGGCGTTGAAGCCGCCGTCCACGGGGATCACCACACCGGTCACAAAGCCGCTTGCCTCATCCGAGACCAGCCACAGAAGCGTACCCAGAAGGTCGCTCACCTCGCCGAATCGCTTCTGTGGCGTGGCGGCGAGGATCTTATCGGTGCGCGGGGTCGGCTGACCGTCCTCGGTGTAGAGCAGGGCACGGTTCTGGTTGGTCACGAAGAAGCCGGGCGCGATGGCATTCACGCGGATGCCGCAGGGGGCAAAATGCACGGCCAGCCACTCGGTGAAGTTGGAGACCCCCGCCTTGGCGGCCGAGTAGGCCGGTATCTTGGTCAGCGGACGGAAGGCATTCATGGAGGAGATGTTGATGATGTTTCCCCCGCGCTTGACCATATCCTCGGCGAATACCTGTGTTACAAGAAAGGCCGAGGTGATGTTGAGGTCAAAGACGAATTTCAGTCCGCTCTCCTCTAAGTCAAAGAAAGACTTGATATCGGCGGTATCAGGGGTCATGACCTCGTTATCACAGGTGGCGCGGGGGTTGTTGCCACCCGCCCCGTTGATCAGGATATCCACCTGACCGAAGGTCTTGTGCACGACCTCGGCGGCGCGAAGGATGTCGGCCTTGGATAGGCAATCGGTCGGTATGGCCAGCGCGTTCTCTCCGATGGAGGCTGCGACCTCCTCGGCGGCACGGGCGTTGACATCCAGCAGGGCGACCTTTGCCCCCGATGCCGCCAGTGCACGGGCGAACTCACTCATCAAGACGCCGCCCGCGCCGGTGATCACGGCGACCTTATTTGACAGATCGATCGAAAAGGGGAGTTTCATGGGTATATTCCTTTCTGCTGCAGTTCGGCAGCATCATGTTTCTTGTTCGTGCTGAGGTACGGCTGCCGGATCCATGCTCTTCTCCACCGCCTCAAACAACCCTGCGAGGTAGCAAGCACCGAGGGCGCGGTCATACAGCCCGTACCCGGGCTTGCCGTCCTCCCCCCAGATGTTTCGCCCGTGATCCGGGCGCACATAGCCGTCAAAGCCGTTCTCACACAGGGCGCGTACGATGGCGTACATATCCAGCGAGCCGTCCTCGGTTCGGTGGCCACTCTCGCAGAAGTCACGGGAGCCGTCCCCGCCTGTATATTCGATCTGGCGCAGGTGGGCAAAGTGGATGCGGTCTGCGTAGCGGGCGGCCAGCAGGGGGAGGTCGTTCTCCCGCGATGCCCCCAGCGAGCCGGTACACAGCGTGATGCCGTTGTGCGGGTTCGGGACAGCCGCAAAGAGACGCTCGTAGCTGTCCGCACCCGTGATTATGCGGGGCAGTCCGAACATATCCCACGGCGGGTCGTCCGGGTGTATCGCCATATTGATCCCCGCGCGGTCACAGGCAGGCATGATGCCCTCCAAGAAGTAGACCAAATTGTCGAACAGTTGTTCGTGGCTTATGCCGGCATAGGCTTGCAGCAGTGTGTCCAGCTCGTCCTGTGTGTAGCTCTCGTCCCAGCCCGGCAGGTGCAGGTGATGCGGATCCAGCCCCATCAGCTCCTTGTGGCAGTAGGAGAGGGAATTGGAGCCGTCGGGGCGGGCGGTGTGCAAGTCGGTGCGAAGCCAGTCAAAGACCGGCATGAAGTTGTAGCAGATGCACTTGACCCCCGCCTCCCCCAGATGCTCGATGGTCTTGGCGTAGTTGGCAATGTAGCGGTCGCGGGTCGGGCGACCCAGCTTGATGTCCTCGTGTACGGGCACGCTCTCGATGACTTGCATCTCCAGACCCGCCGCACGGCAGGCATCCCGCAGGGCAAGGATGCGATCAAGCTCCCACACCTCCCCGACCGGGACATCGTAGACCGCAGTCACGACTCCGCGCACACCCGGTATCTGCCGTATATAGGACAGCGGGATGCTGTCGCTCGGCCCGTACCAGCGAAATGTCATATTCATGGATCGGTCACTCCTTTCACAACCTCAAAAATGCCTTTATATTGCGATAGCAGACATCCTGCAAGAGCTCCCGCGCGTGCTCCTCGGCGAACTCGCCCCGCTCTACCATGCCGCCGACCATGTCGGACAGGATGCGTCGGAAGAAATCAAACCGCGCATAACTGGCAAAGGAGCGGCTGTCGGTCAGCATTCCCAGCGAGGTACCGAGTACGGCATACTCGGCGGTGGTCTCCAGCTGGCGGCGGATGCCCGCGAGGGTATCGTTGAACCACCACGCCGCGCCCAACCGCAGGTTCGGGAAAGCACCTGTAAGGGTCGCCAGAGCCGGCACGCAGGTCGGCTCCAGACTGTAGAGCACGGTACGCGGGAGTGCGAAGCGGGTATCCAAACCGTCAAGGAAGCGCACCAGGCTGTCGGTGTCCACGCGACCGCGCAGGATGTCGTAGCCACTGTCTCGCCCGACGGCAGAAAAGGCACGGCTGTTGACATTGCGGTAGGTGCCGATATGCAGCTGCATGACCATATCCCGCTCGGCATAGGCCGCCGCGAGGAAGGCGAGCAAGTGGGAGAACAGCTCCCTCTGCTCCCCCTCGGTAAGCTGATCCCGATGTGCATACAGCGCGGCGGCATGGGTCTCGCCGCAGTCGGCATCGGGTGTACGATCCATGCCGTGATCCGAGATGCGACAGCCGTGTGCCGCGAAGTAGTCCAGCCGCGAAAGCAGAGCCTGCTTGAAGCCGTCCAGCGTACCCACATCGGTATCGGTCAAGGTCGCCAGCTCCGAGAGGGCAGTAGCGTCCAAGGAGAGCATCCTGTCGGGGCGGAAGGTGGGAGCGACCGTCGTACCACCGTACACGCCGTGTGCCGTCAGGGGGGACACGGGGTCGTCGGTCGTGGCGATATACTCCACGCGGAAACGGGAGAGAATGTCCCGCACCCGCATTCCCGCCAGCACCCGATTGGCGGTGTCCCATATCTCCCCGGCGGTGTCGGGACCTAAGGGCAGATGAATGTCAAAGAGCAGGGACAGCTCCATCTGTGTCCAGTAGTAGAGGGGATTCCCGCCGAGGCGAGGGAATATCTCGGCGTACTTAAAGAACTTCTCGCGGTAGTCCGCCTCCCCGGTGATGTAGGTCTCCGGGACTCCGCAGAGGCGCATGGCGCGCCACTTGTAATGATCCCCGCCAAGCCACAGCTCCCCGATGGTGGGGAAGGCGCGATTCTCGGCGATCTCTCGTTCGTTTAGGTGGCAGTGGTAATCTATGATGGGCAGGTCACGCACTCCCTCGTAAAGGGAGGCGGCGGTCGGCGTGGAGAGAAGCACGCTGTCGCCGAAGAAGGGATCCTGTCGGTTCTGCATACAGTCACCGTCCTTTCTGGGTTTCGTCACATAAGTTTTGATCTGTGATCGTCAAGCGTAGTATAGCACATTTCGGAATATTTGTAAAGAGAATGGCGGAATATTTTTTCTCGTGCCTCCGCCCAAAATAACAAAACCGAAACATTCCGAAAAACAATTCCTAACACCCATCCCGTATACTATGCTCAGAAATCTGACAAGCGACAGAAAGGATGTACCACCGTTATGAATGCGATCGAAATTCGTGACCTGTCCAAGAGCTTCCGCGGTATGTACGCCGTGGATCACCTGAATATGACGGTCCCGCAGGGGGCTATCTACGGTTTTATCGGGGAGAACGGCAGCGGCAAATCCACCACCGAGAAACTGATCTGCGGCCACCTCGTCCCGAACGGGGGAGAAATACGCCTCTTTGGGCGGGACTACACCGACCCCGGCGTGCGGGTGCGGGTTGGGGCACTCATCGAGAACGCAGGATGCTTCCCGAACTCCAGTGTCTACCAGAATCTGCGTATGCAGACCATCAATCTGGGGCTGGAGGATCCCGACGCGGAGATCGACCGTGTCCTGCGCATCGTCCGCATGGAGGACTCCGCGCACATCAAATTCAAGAGCTGCTCCCTCGGTATGAAACAGCGCATCGGCATCGCCATGGCACTCCTCGGCGACCCGGCTCTGCTCATTCTGGACGAGCCGATCAACGGTCTGGACACCGACGGTATGCGCATCATGCGGGAGATACTGGTGGACATCACCAAGACCTACGGCTGTACCGTTCTGATCTCCTCCCACATCCTGGGGGAATTGGAAAAGATCGCTACCCACTACGGCATCATCCGCAGGGGGCGCATGATCTGCGAGATGTCTGCCAAGGAGCTGGAGGGGCGCGCGCGGGTGTTTGTCTCCCTCAAGACAGCGGACATGGAGGGGGCTCGACGCAAGCTCGCCGAGAAGTATGATCATGTGCGAGAGGAGGACGGTTATCTCCGCGTGTACGACGTAAAGGATACCGAGGAGATCGTCGCCTACCTGATGGAGAACGGGCACCCCGTCCGTGAGATCCGCCGCAACAAGATCGGCCTTGAGGAATACTACGTCGAGCTGATGAGCCAAGCCGACAGCAGAAAGGAGCGTGTCTGATATGTCGAGTAAAGAGTTACGTTTCGAGACCCCCGGCTTCGGGAAGCGTTTGAAGGGAATGCTGGGCGTGGACTTCTATCGCCTGTTCCACACCCCGATGTTCTACATCTTCCTGGCTATCGCCGCCATCATCTCGGCTATGGTGCTGAGCATGACGAGTATGCCATCGGCTGACGGTACCATCACCGAGCCGCTCTACACCAACACCTGGCAGATCATCGCCGCCGATACCCCCCTGTATGTGGTCAGCGACATTGCCGAGTACGCAAACATGAACATGGTGTTCATCTTTGGTGGTATCATGGTCTCCATATTTATTGGTCACGACTACAAGTCCGGCTACGTCAAGCAGCTGTTCACCACCCACGCCAAGAAGCAGGACTACATGATCTCCAAGACACTGGTCTGCGCCTTCGCCATGGCTTGTATGTGCGTGACCTACCTCATCGGCGGTGTCCTGGCCGGGATGCTGACCGGGATGTCCTTCGAGGTCAACGCGCTCTCACTGATCTGCGCCGTGTTGGGAAAGATGGTCATGAGCCTCGGCTGGGCAAGCCTGTACACCTTCCTCAACATCATCTTCCGCCGCTACTTCGGTATCTCCATCGTGTCCAGCTTCTTCTTCGGCACCGGCATCCTGATCATCGGCGCGGCCGCCGTCATCGGGAACAACGTCGGCCTTAACATCTTCCTCTACGGCTCGTCGGTGTACGCCTGCCTGTCCGCCACGCCCTTGACCCTGCTTGTCTGCTTAGCCTGTTCGGTCGCGTGGACGGTCATCTACAACTTGATCGGAACCCGCATCCTGTATCGGAGCGACGTGTACTAAGGAGGTCTCACATGAATGCACACATAAATGCGATTGAAATACGCGGACTGACCAAGTCCTTCGGCACCAAGCAGGCTCTGGGGGGACTGGACATGACGGTTCCGGTCGGTGCCATCTACGGCTTCATCGGCGAGAACGGAAGCGGAAAATCTACCACCGAGAAGATCATCTGCGGTCTGATCCATGAAAACGGCGGCTCGATCCGCCTGTTCGGCAAGCCCCATACCGACCCGGATATCCGTGCCCGCGTGGGGGTGCTGATCGAGGCACCCGGTTGCTTCCCCGGCATGACGGTCTGGGACAACATGATGCTTCAGGCGGCCAATCTCGGCATTCGGAACCCCGAGACCGAGGTCGTTCGGATGCTCAAGGCTGTCCGCATGGAGGGCGCGGCCTCCAATAAGTACAAGAACTGCTCTCTGGGTATGAAACAGCGCATCGGTATCGCCATGGCACTCCTCGGCGACCCCGCCCTGCTGGTGCTGGATGAGCCTATCAACGGTCTGGATGCAGACGGTATGCGTATCATGCGCGAGGTGCTGACCGAGCTCGCCGCGAGCGGCGTGACGGTGGTCATCTCCTCCCATATTTTAGGCGAGCTTGAGAAGATCGCGACCCACTACGGCATCGTCCGCGGCGGCCGCATGATCGCCGAGATGACAGCCGCCGAGCTGGAAGCCAACTGCCGCACCTACGTCGCCCTGCAGGCCGCCGAGCAAAGCCGTGCCAGGAACCTCTTGAGCTGTCGCTTCTCCCGCGTGGAGGAGGATGAGGCGGGCTATATCCGGGTGTATGACCCGATATCCCCCGAGGAGATCGTGACCTACCTGTATGAGAACGGCGTGACCGTCTGCGAGGTGGGGACTGCCAAGATCGGTCTGGAGGAGTACTATATCGACCTGATGAAGGAGGGACGGGGAACATGGAGAGCGTAAATAAGATGAATTTCGCACATACGAGCTTTGGCGAGCGACTGCGCCGTATGCTGAAGGTGGATTTTCGGCGTATGTTCCGCACCAAGCTGATCTATATCCTCTTGGGTGCGTGCTTAGTCGCCCCCATCCTGATCATGGTCATGACCACCATGATGGACGGCACCGTTTCGCGTGACCCGCAAACAGGCGAGGAGACGGTCGTGGAGGGCTTTGACAACGCCTGGCAGATCATCGGCTCGGTCAGCGGCGAGAGCGGCGGTGAGTCCTCCGAGGGCGACACCTCGGCCGATGCGGCGGCTACCATGGGCGGCATGGATATGATGTCCATGTGCAACATCAATATGCTGTACTTCGCCGTAGCGGCTCTGGTCTGCATCTTCATCGCGGAGGATTTCCGCAGCGGTTACGCCAAAAATCTCTTTACCGTGCGGGCAGGGAAGGGGGATTACGTTGCCTCCAAGACCATCGTCTGCTGCGTCGGCGCGGCACTCATGGTGCTCTGCTTCTTCGGCGGTGCCATGATCGGCGGAGCCGTGTCGGGGCTTCCCTTCGACATGGAGGGCTTCACGGTGACCAACCTCGTCTTCTGCATCCTTGCCAAGGTCGTGCTGGTCGCTGTATTCGTGCCCATCTATGTGGTCATGAGCGTGATCGCCAAGTCCCGCCTGTGGATGTCCCTGCTCCTGTCCTTGATGACCGGGATGTTCTTGTTCATGATGATCCCCATG
This sequence comes from uncultured Clostridium sp., assembly GCA_964463245.1. Classification (GTDB taxonomy): domain Bacteria; phylum Bacillota; class Clostridia; order Oscillospirales; family CAG-272; genus CAMEON01. The sequence continues at coordinate 8,905 of CAYXBU010000041.1, forward strand.
CTGACCCCCCTGAACGCGACTGTCATGCACGTGATCCTGTGCCTTGCCGGCGGCGGAATGTTCGGCTTCGGGCTGGGGGCGGTCAGCCGCGCTATCCTCTCCAAGACGAGTCTGGTCTGATTTTTTCGAAAAACCCGCGCGATACAAACAAAACGGTAACATTTGTATGCTATAATCCCCCTTGAAATGAGTTCTTTTCGGAGGAATGGCGTATGATCAAGATACTGGTATTGGAGGACGACCGCGATCTCAACCGCAGTGTCTGCTCCTTCTTGAATCACAGCGGATATGAGGCGATCGGGTGTCTCTGCGCCGAGGAGGCATACGATGAGATGTACCGTACCCCCTTCGACCTCATTATATCTGACATCATGATGCCGGGAACCGACGGCTTTGCCTTTGCCGAGACGGTTCGCTCCCTCAACACCGATATTCCCATCCTGTTCATGACGGCGCGGGATGACTTCGCCGCCAAGCAACGGGGCTTCCGCATCGGCATCGACGACTACATGACCAAGCCCATCGATCTGGAGGAGCTGGGACTCCACATCGGAGCCCTCCTGCGCCGCTCCAAGATCGCCGCCGCTCATCGACTGGAGGTCGGCAGCTTTGTCATGGATGCCGACCAGCGCACCGCCGAGCTGGACGGACTGGAGATCCCCCTGACGGCGCGGGAGTTCAACCTACTCTACAAGCTACTGTCCTATCCCAAGAAGACCTTCACCCGCACCCAGCTGATGGATGAGTTCTGGGATGCCGACACGCAGACCGGCACTCGCACGGTGGACGTGTACATGACCAAGCTCCGCGCCAAACTGGCAGATTGCACCTCCTTTGAGATACAGACGGTACACGGACTGGGGTATAAGGCGGTGCTCAAATGAGATCGAACAAACGACCTACCTTCAAACGGATATTGAGTCTGATCGGCAGCTTCTTCGTCTTCTTTCTGCTGGTGGCATTCGTCATCACGGCTTGCCTGATGCTGTTTGTCAAGACCCTTCAGAACACCATGGGCATCCGTTTCACGGCGGAGGATATATCTGCCGCCGCCAAGGCGACCATGCTCAATGTCATCCTCATCAGTGCGGGCTTTGCCGCCATTGACCTGTTGCGCCGCCGCTTTACGGTGGAGCGACCCGTCAAGCGCATCACCGAGGCCACCGAGAAGATGATCGCGGGGGACTTCGACGTCCGCATCCGTCCCGCGACACGACTGGCGACCGATGAGGGCTTCAACGAGATCATTGCCTGCATCAACAAGATGGCCGAAGAGCTGTCGGGGGTGGAGACCCTGCGGACTGACTTCATCGCCAATGTCTCCCACGAGATGAAGACCCCCTTATCGGTCATGCAAAACTACGGCACTCTCCTGCAGGAGCCGGATCTGGATGAGGAGACCCGTATTCAGTACGCCCGCGCCGTTACCGATGCATCCCGCCGCCTGACGGATATGATGACCAATATCCTCAAATTGAATCGGCTGGAGAACCAGCAGATCTACCCCAAGACCGAGACCTTCGACCTCGGGGAACAGCTCTGCGAATGCCTCCTGCAGTATGAGAGCGTATGGGAGCAGAACGGCATTGAGATCGACACCGAGCTTGCCGAGGATATCCGCGTCACGGCGGATCGTGAGCTGTTGTCGCTGGTCTGGAACAATCTCTTCTCCAACGCTTTCAAGTTTACTTCTTCGGGCGGAACCGTCGCCCTCCGCCTGTTCGCCGAGGGTGAGAACGCCGTCGTAGAGGTGCGGGACACCGGGTGCGGCATGACCCCCGAGGTCGGGGCTCACATATTTGAAAAATTCTATCAGGGGGACAGCTCCCGCGCCACGCAGGGGAACGGACTCGGGCTTGCTCTTGTCAAACGGGTGGTGGACATCACGCAGGGGGAGATATCCGTCTCCAGCACGGTGGGTGTCGGGACTACCTTTACTGTGAAGATCAGGAGGCAGACAGATGGGATCTGATTGGAAAAAGCTCGGACGGGCACTCCTGTTCCCGCACATGGCCATCATGATCCTGCTCTTGCCGCTGGCGGCCGGATCGCTGGTCTACACCTTCGTATTCATGGAGGATCAGGAGAACGCCATCGCCTACGGCTCTTATGCCGTGTCGGCCTACGCGCTGACAGTGTGGTGCTTCCGCATCCCACGGATCATCCGCTTCTGCAAGAGCTTTAAGCGTGAGAACCGCTATGCCCGCCGCTGGTTTGAAGACCCGCACCTGCGGGTGGAGGTCGGTCTGCACGCGAACTTCATCTGGAACGCCGCCTACGCCGCGCTTCAGGTGTATCTGGCCGTCAGAAACCCTGAGTCGCGTTTCTGGTACTGGTCACTGGCGGTCTACTACCTGTCCCTGTCGGTCATGCGATCGGTGCTGGGCAGGCACACGCGGCGGCACAAGCCGGGGGAACAACAGCACGCCGAGTGGGTGCGCTATCGCGCCTGCGGCTGGGTCTTCCTGGTCATGAACCTTGCCCTGTCCGGTATCATCATCCTGATGATCCGCCAGAACAAGGCCGTGGATCACGGTGAGATCGTGACCATCTCCATGGCGGCGTACACCTTCATCACCTTCACGGTCGCCGTGGTCAGCTTGATCAGGTACCGCAAGTACAACAGTCCCGTGTTCTCCGCCACTAAGGCCATCAGTCTGGCGGCGGCCTGCGTGTCCATGCTGACACTGGAGGCAAATATGCTGACCACCTTTGATGGCAGTACCGATCCGACACAGGGGTTGTCCGAGACCTCAAGAGTCCTTTTCATGTCCATCACGGGCGGCGTGATCGTGGCATTCATCATCACAATGGCTGTGTACATGATCCTGCACAGCACGAAGGAATTGCACAAGGAGGCATCCGATCATGGAACATAATCAGAACGAGAGCAAGAGCGAGGGCTTCTCCTACACCTATTCCGCTAAGGAGCAGAGCGAGCTCAAGCGGATACGGGATAAGTACACCCCGCAGGGGGAGAGCAAGCTGGAACGTTTGCTCCGCTTGGACAAGAGCACGACCCACCGCGCACGGATCGTCTCGCTGGTGCTGGGGATCCTCGGCGCGATCATCCTCGGTTGCGGCATGAGCCTGATCATGACTGACATAGCCGACTATATCGGCATCAACGAATGCAATGTCATGAAGATCGGCATTCCGATCGGACTTGTGGGCTGTCTGCTGGTCGCCATCGCCTACCCGATCTACCGCCACATCCTCAAGAAGGATCGTGAACGGCTGGCTCCCGAGATCATGCAGCTGACCGACGAGCTGATGAAGTAAGCCCTGCGAGCGTATGAAACTCACCTTGTAGAAAATTTTTCTCAAGATTTGTGCATCTTGGATATTTACAAACGGCTCGAATTGTAGTATAATGGGGAGGCGTCGGAAAGGCGTCCCCAACGCCCTTCCAGTTCCACACAGCACACTCGTTGCACGGCAGAAGCGGAGTATCAATCTTATGATACCAACACGCAGAGCAGGGTCGCGGGGGTGCTTCTCTTTTTTTGCATAATGCCTGACCAATTCACGAAATATTCAAACTCATGTGCTATAATATCTGACCACAGATCAATAAACAGGAGGTGAGCCGCGACGAAACAGAATAAGCAGAATACTCAGACCGCCCCGGAGCCGCTCCCGCTCCTGCCCGACATCCACAGTCCGGCTGACCTCAAGGCACTCTCCGAGGATCAGATCCCTGCGCTCTGTCAGGAGATACGCGACGAGCTGTTGCGGATCGTGCCGCAGACCGGCGGTCACCTGGCCTCCAATCTGGGGGTGGTGGAGCTGTCGGTCGCCATGCACCGCGTGTTCAACTGCCCACAGGATCATTTCATATTCGATGTCGGACATCAAAGCTATGTCCATAAGATGCTGACCGGTCGCTACGCCCGTATGGACACTCTGCGGCAGGGGGGCGGCATATCCGGATTTACCAAGCGGGATGAGAGCGCATATGACTGTTTCGGAGCCGGGCACAGTTCCACCTCGCTGTCGGCGGCGCTGGGCTTTGCACAGGCGGATCGGATGCAAGGCTCGGATGCCTGGACGGTGGCGGTGGTCGGGGACGGCGCCTTCACCGGCGGCATGATCCACGAGGCCTTGAACAACATCAGTCCCGGACTCCGTCTGGCGGTGATCATCAACGAGAACGAGATGTCCATCTCCAAGAACATCGGGCGGTTCGCCATGCACATGGCTCGTCTGCGCCAGAAGGAGGGCTACTTCCGCACCAAGCGCCGCACTACCACCTTCATCAAGAAGATACCGCTGGTCGGAAACGGCCTGTTCCGCGCCATCCGAAGCACCAAGAAGACCTTCAAGAATGTCATGTACGGCAGTAACTATTTCGAGGACATCGGCCTGTACTACCTGGGACCCGCCGACGGCAACGACTACCGCGCCGTGGCGGCACTCCTGCAGGCGGCACGGGAGACCAACGACTGCGTGATCATCCACCTCAAGACCAAAAAAGGAAAGGGCTACCCTCCCGCCGAGCAGGATCCGGGCACCTACCACGGAATGCCCCCCGCCGGACAGAAGGATCCCTCCCCACACGCACATATCAACTTCTCCCGCCATGTCGGCGAGCTCCTGATCCGTGAATCCGACCGAAATGACCGCATCTGCGCCATCACGGCAGCCATGAGCGAGGGCACAGGACTGGAGGCCTTCCGCGCACACCGCCCGGAACGGTTCTTTGATGTCGGCATTGCCGAGGAGCACGCCCTGACCTTCGCGGCGGGACTGGCGGCCAACGGCTTCCGCCCCGTGGCTGCCATCTACTCCACCTTCCTTCAGCGCGGCTATGACCAGATCCTGCACGACATCGCCCTGCAACGCCTACCTGTCCTGCTTTGCATCGACCGCGCAGGTCTGAGTCAAGGGGACGGTGCCACGCATCACGGTATATTCGATGTGGCCTTCCTGTCCTCCATCCCGCATATGACCATCTACACCCCCGCCACCTTCGACGCGCTGGACGCGGCTTTTCGGACGGCGTTGAGCGCAAGCGGTCCCTCGGCGATCCGCTACCCCAACCGCTGTGAGGACGAGCAGATCAAACAATACTTCTACCCGCAGGGTACGCCGTCTACCCCCGGTGTACGCGCGAATTTCACCGCTACACAGCCGGTGGATGCGGTGGTCATCTGCCACGGAGCCATGGTCTCCGAGGCTCTCACCGCCGCCGAGACAGTGGCAGGGCAGGGCATACGCCTCGGCATCCTGCTCTGTGAGTACATCAAGCCCTACGACCGCTTGGCGGCGGAGGTCGCGACGGCTCTGCCACCCGCCGTCCCGTTGCTGTTCGTGGAAGAGGAGATACGGGCAGGCGGCTTCGGAATGCTGCTGTCGGATGCACTGGGACGACTTCCGGAGCGACCCCTGGACGGGCGCGAGACCGAACTGCTGGCAGTGGACGACAGCTTCGTGATCCAGACAAGACCCGAGCCCATCCGCTGCACCGCCGGCGTGGATGCCAACGGCATCGCCGCGGCCGCGGAACGGCTCTGCAAAAGGAAAAAGGCTCTTTGTCAATAGTTAGGATGCAAAAAGCTAAAAATCCATAGGAATCCCATCGGCACCGGCAAGCCGTGGGCAAGCATCATACCGGAGCGAAGCGGAGGGATGGCGCTTGCTCACGGCTTATCGCGCCCTCGGAGAGTGCTAAGCGACCGTCCGGTGTGAAAACATATGCAAAATGCGATTGCGAAAGCGGTCAAATCGGCGCATCTTGCAAATCCGGCTGCTTTGCTGTATAAAAGGTTGATCTCCTGTCAGTTTTGGTGTGGTAACTATATTCTAACAGGTTTTCAACTTCTGTGCTCATCTTTTTTTGGGGAACCCCAACATTTGTTATAGAACCCTTTTTTCATGGTCATAGGAGTACCGATCCAATTGACAGGACGGATTTTTTGTGATACAAGGATACTGCGGCTCCCACATCCCCCGACCGTCTGCGGCTACGGACAAATTTCTTGAACGGAGAGAGAGCTTATGAATGAGAATGAACAAGAGAACAACTCGTCCGTGTTGGATGCCGACGGGCGGAGTCCAGCGAGGGAGTCTCTGAGCATGGACAGCATCGAGACCCCCGTGGATGTGATTCATCACAGGAGCATGCCGGGCATTGATCTGCCCTTTGTCGCCCGCTCCTCGGGAAAATACCGCGAAGGGCGTGGCTTTTCCTACTACCGCGAGGGCTTTGACGGGTACTGCTTCTTCCTCACAGTCAGTGGCGCGGGGGAGGTCACCTACCGCTCCGAGACCCGCCGCATGGAGAGAAGTGATATGATCTTCGTCAGCAGTACTCTCCCCGCCCGAACCGTCAGTCTGACGGACGATTGGCGTTTCTATTTTGTCAACATAGCGGGTGCCTACTGTGAGCAGTACGAGCGCCTGTGGAACAACGGCGGCTTTGCGGTCATCCGCCCCCGCGACGCCATCCACTATACCGCGCTTCTGGACGACATCACCGCTGAGCTGCAAAAGTCCGATCTGTCGAGTGAATTGACTGTCAATTATCTGGTGACCAAGCTCCTCACCGACGCCCTGAACGAGACCTATCGAGGCGAGGGTCAGCCCGTCGGCAAGCTCTACCCGGCGTGGGTGCAGGAGGTCGCGACCCTGCTTTCGGAGAAATGTGCCGAGGAGATCCGCATCTCCGACCTAGCCGCCCGCTTCTACATGGAGCAGAACAACTTCATCCGTGGCTTCAAAAAATACACGAGCAAGACCCCCAAGGAATACCAGATGGTCTGCCGTATGGCGCGGGCTACCGCATGGCTTTCGGGAAGTGATCTCAGCCTGTCCGAGATCGCCGCGCGGTGCGGCTTCGCCTCCCACAGCTTCTTTTCCAAGACCTTTAAGCGCCTCTACGGTGTCACCCCCACCGAGTACCGCCAAGGCTTGCCGAAAACGTGATAACGGCGGATGATTTGATTATAGACTCTGGGCATATCCTATGATAAAATATGGGTAGAAGATGGAATTCCCATCAATTTACCCATATTTTTCTTTTGGGAGGTACCGTATGAGAACCGTATCCAGTACCCGTTTTTGTGTCTCGCTTGTGCTTTACCTGTGCGCGATCCTGCTTCTATTCAGCCTTGAGGCTTGTACCGAGAAGCCCCCCGCAGAGGAGCCCGCGACCACCGAGGCCGACGGCAAGACCACCGCCGCGCCCGTCATCGACGGTGAGACCTCCGCCACGCCCGTCATCGACGGTGAGACCTCCGCCGCTCCCATCACCGACGGAGAGACCGACAGCCGACCCGCGGAGACCGAGCCAGCCGACACCGAATCGACCGATGTCGGGATCGACCCCAACAATCCCCCCGTCCGAGAGGAGACACCCATGTGTGAGAACATCACCCTGAACGCATACCTCATTCCCATGATGACCCAAGAGCTTCGCGACGAGATGATGCAGCTCTGCAAGGACGCCGACATTGATATCATGTCTCACATTTACGTCAAACGCCCCTGGGTGGCCACCGACCACACCTACGAGTGGTACAAGGAAGCCATGGCCGACGCCGACCGCTACGGTCTCAAGCTTCTGACCCGCGATAAGGACGTCCAGAACGCAAGGAATCTGTCCGACGCTCAGCTCCGCCAGCTGGCCGAGAAGTACAAGGATCTCCCCGGCTTTGGCGGCTTCTTCATCATCGACGAGCCCTACAACCCCACCCCCTACGCCCGCGTCGAGAATATCTTCCGCGAGGTATGCCCCGACGCCTACGTGAACGTCAACTTCCTTCCCGGAGCGGCGTATCCCTCCCGAGACGTGTATCTCCGCCAGCTCTGTGACTACGGCGGACTGCTGACTTACGGCGGTACCCTGTCCTTGGACTGTTACTGCTTCCCCGAGGGAGGCGGTGTCAACGAGCACGGTCTCTTTACGAACTACGAGGATCTCCGCGTGGCAGGACTCTATACCAACACCAACACGGCCGTCTACGTACAGTCGATAGGCATGGTGGGCGGCTACCGCACCCCATCGGGGTCGGATCTCCGCTACAACATGATGGCCGCTCTGGCTTACGGCATCAAGGAGATCAAGTTCTTCACCTGGGGAACCCCCACCACCGACGAGGGCAACTACACCGTGGCCATCCTGGATCGTGACAACAAGCCCACCGACCTCTACTACGAGGTGGTCAAGATCAACAAGAAGATCCACGCCATCGGCACCCATCTGGCCGCCTGCGACGCCACCTACGTCTACCACAGCCGCATTAGGACCAACGGCGTATATGAGATGGTACCCGACGACCTTTTCGTACAGGCAGGAAACGCCGACGTCATTCTCTCCCTCATGGAGGAGCGTCGCGGCGACAGCGAGTATGTCTTCGTTGTCAACAAGGATTTTACCAAGGAGCAGACCGTGACCCTGGCTCTTGCGGGCATGACCAAGGTCTGGTTGGTCAGCGACGAGACGGGTGAGCTGACCGAGACCGCTCTGAAGGACGGCGCTCTGACCTTGACTATCGCCGCCGGTGACGGCATACTGCTCAAGCTCCCCAAGGGCGACTTCATCAAGACCCGGGTCAAGACCGACAAAAATCTCGCCCTGGGTGCCCCTGTGAGCGGCACCTCCTCGGTGGGCATGGATAACCACTACCTCTACAACCTCACCGACGGCATCGTGAACAGCGCGAATGCTACCCGTGTCATCGCCAAGCGGGGACAGGATCAGCTTTTGACCGTGGATCTCGGCGCGGTGAAGTCCATAAACCGCATTGATATCTACCCCGCAGACGTGGGCACCCTTTGCGGCGCCTTCAATCCTGCCGAATTCACTCTCCTGGTCTCGGCCGACGGCAAGACCTGGACCGAGGTTGCCGCCAATACCGAGCCTCTGTCCCGTGAATACGTTTCGGTATTCCGCTTTGCCGACACCGACGCCCGCTACGTCCGCATCCGCATCGCTGAGATCAAGGGCGCGAACAGCTACGTGGATATCGGTGAGCTGATGGTCTACAAGGACGACGGCAGCATCGAGGATCAGATCAAGACCACCTTCACCGAGGAGGATCTGACCGAGGGGCAGAATATTGCCCTGAACAAGCCCGTGGTGGATTATTCCTCCACCACCGACGTTCCCGAGTGGAACTGCCACCACACCTACATCACCGACGGCGACTACACCAAGGCCTGGGCCTCCGAGCTGTACCGCAACGAGTGTGCCTCCTCCAAGGAGTGGATCACCATTGACCTCTTGAGTGTATACGATATCAATTGCGTCAAGCTTGTACCTCGCGACGTCTGGAATAGTGTGAACGTATTCCCCGAGGACTACGAGATCCGTGTATCGGTGGACGGCGAGAATTTCGTCACCGTTAAATCGGTGACAGGGGACAATAATCCCCAGACCCAGGACGAACGCATCCTCAATTTCGACCTCGTCCCCGCCCGCTATGTCCGCCTCTACGCCACTCGCCTTACAAAGTCCAGTACTGCTAACGCCGGTTACGCCATTGAGATGAGCGAGATGGAGGTCTTTGGACAGGAGCATGACCCCGATCTGGCGTTTCCTGAGGCTTGATACTTCTCCATGCCACTATGCGATTGCGGAATTCTGTAAATTGCGGTTTGGTGTTCTCCTGGCCTTCTCCGGCGGAGAAGGCAAAGGACGATGCCCCCAAATTTCTTTATCATGCAATCGACTATCCTCCAACACCACGGAAAAGTGCTTCCCTTATGAAACCCATCCGAGCACTTGCGCTGATCACCCTTCTTCTTTGTCTGACCCTGTCTCTCTGCCTGGCCTCCTGTCAGAATGAAAAGCACCCGAAGGAAACCGACTCGGATACTGTAGCGGCCGACACGGTGACAACCGAACCCGACGAGTCTATCCCGACCGACACAATGCCCGACGAGACCGCCCCCGCTGACACGAATCCTCCCGAGACTGTCCCCGCAGACACCGCTCCCATTCCCGACGACATCCACATCCCCGACCCCTCGGTCGGCGTGGGCAACGCCGCTACCATGATGGCGGGCGGCGAGATCGGCTCCTTTTAGGTCACCCACAAGGGCAAAACCTACACCGTCCCCGCCTACCGCAAGACCGAGACCGACGGCCAGTCCGCCGCTCTGGATCTCTCGGCCTACGCCGACGACGAGAACCTCCGCGCTGCCATGACCGATGGCTACACCATCGACGTGGAACTGACCGCCACCCTGCACAACAAGTCGGACACCGACCGCGTTTTCAAACTCTCCCTGAGCCATCCCCTGCTAGCTGCCTCATACAGAAGAGACACAGCCCCATCGTCACAGTGGGACTGTGTCTTTCTTTTTGTCCTGTCCTTGGGGGCTTTGATACTATTCTCTTTTGGCTCTTTGTCAATAGTTAGGGTGCAAAAAGCTAA
>CAYXBU010000042.1:0-18897 GCA_964463245.1 uncultured Clostridium sp.
CCCATGTACATGATGTCAAAGGTCTCCTCTCCGGAAGCATCCATACCCGCGAAATCAATGCGGATCCCATGGATACGACCGGTGAAGGGGAACTCGACTTCCTTCATGTTGACCATGACCAGATCCCAGTAGTAGCCCTCGGAATCCTCCCACTCGGTCTCGTAGTCCTCGTAGCCATCCAGCCCCCAGCCAACAATACACTCATGGCTGTAGCTCAGGTTCTCACCCGACATAACACACATACTGCCGTTCCCGTAGAAGTTCTTGACCAGCATACCGAACATGGGGAAATCGTCCGCGCTGTAGGTCATCGAGGTACGAACATGCCACCAGAAGTTGGAATTCGTTGTACTGGGCGTAACGGTAAAGGTTCCGTCGGCATTGGGCGCGATCTCACAACCCGACATAGAGGGGAGGGAAGCATAGCTGAGTCGGTTGGCATCCCACAGCAGGGCAGGCTGGTTGACGGGAACCGTGGAAGAATCCACCATCGCACCAAACTCGCGGGAATACTCTTCAGCCGGTACATTGTCATTACCGGTAGGGGTAGAACCGTTTACATCGGTGATGGTGAGAGCGGCTGTGCCGTTGCGGGCAGTGCTGCTGAACACGATACCAATATAGAAATCGCCATCGGAATTCAATCCATCCAGATTCTTGCTGATGGTAGAGTTACCGGCGATCACGACATCGTTCACCCTGATGGTATAATCGGAACCATCCCACGAGACATCCAGCGAGTAGTACTCCTTGCCGTCATCAATAGGAGCAGTCGTGGGAGTCGCGCCTTGGTACGCCCATACGCCACCCTGACCTTCCTCGTCCTTCTCCACACTCCAGCAGCTCTCGGTAGAGACATTTCCATCTCCCGCGCCGCGGTTCAGGGCGATCCAGCCGGATCCGTTGCCGTGGGCTTGGCTACCGGGGGACAGGAGCTGGTTATCACTGATCGTGATAGCGACCCACTCGTCCGCCTGACCGTTCTCGCCCTTGTAAGCGAAGTCATCCACACGGAAGATCATGTTAAAGCCGTCCTTCAGGTTGTAGGTCTCCTTGGAGACGACCGCATAGTAGGGGGTCATATTGGTATAGTCCGGGCTGATGGTATGGAAGCCCTCGCTGTCATAATAGTAGCCACCGGCAGGCTTGAAGGAATCTACCTTGCCGATGTCACCAGAGCCGCGGCGGGTCAGCCAATCGCCATCAACAGACTGGATGTAGTTCGCCATCCACTCGTTCGGGTCGATCTTCTCTTCCTCCTCGTCCTCATCAGCGAAGGCGGGCAGTGCTGTCACGGCAACCATGGACAGGATCATGGCTGCACAGACCAGCAGGGTCAAAAATTTTTTCATGTCAGTGCTCCTTTCAAAAGCAGGGTTTCGCGAGTCGTTCCTGTTGTGACTCTTGCAAAGTTATTATAGCATACTATTTCACTCCTGTCAAGTCAACTTCACCGGCGTTTCGCTTTTTTAGCAATATTGCACAAAAGCCCCGCCTGCGGAATGGGGCCGCAGGCGGGGCAAGGGAACTATAGCGTTAAGGGGTATCAGTGCTTCTTCCTGAGAGCCACGGCGGCGGCCATAGCCGACAGCACCAGGGCGGCGGCACCTGCGCCGATCACAGAGGAGCAACCCTCCTCCTCGGCGGCGGCGGTAGCGGCATCGGTAGCATCAGCCTTGGTCTCGGCGGTGGTAGCATCACCGGTAGCCACATCGGTAGCGGCATCGGTGGCGGCGTCGGTAGCCTCATCGGTAGCGACATCGGTAGCGGGATCGGTAGCCACATCGGTGGCCTCGTCGGTCTCCTCGTCACCGGCAGAACCGCCGATCAAACCGGCCTTGGCGAGGTACTCCTCGCCGTAAGCCTGAGCCTCGGCCTCGGAGCGGAAGTAACCCATGTACATCAGGTCGAACGGATCCTCGCCGGTGGTGTCCAGGCTGTTGAAGTCGATACGGCAACCATGGATACGGCCGCTGTTCTCAAAGGACAGGGTCTCGTTGGTCAGATCGACCACGATCAGGTTCCAGTAGATGCCGTCCTCGTCCTCCCACTCTCTGGTCCACTCGTCCTCGTCGTAATCGTAGATATCCCAGTTGACAAGGTTGGTAGCAGGGTCGGAGCCGACATGCTCACCGGACTGCACATAGAGCCCACCGTTCGCGCCGGGCAGGTTCTTGACCAGCATAGCGAAGTAGGGGAAGTCCTCGGCGTTGTAGGTAAGGGACTTCTTCACCGTCCAGGTAAGGAAGGAAACGCCCGCACGGGAAATGACGGTGTAGGAGTTGTCGCCGTTGGGGACGACATCGCAGTTCTGCATATCGGGGTCAGACCAGAAGCTGGTCTTGCTTGCATCGAACAGCAGAGCGGGCTGGTTGGTCGGCACAGTGGAGGCGTCGATCAGGTCGCCGTACACCAGGCAGTTCTCGTCCGGCTCGACATTATCGTTGCCGGTGGGGGTAGAGCCATTAACGCTCAGGATGGATGCAGAGAACGGAGAAGCCACAATAGTGGAGTGGCAGGAGATGCTGATGTAGAAGTTACCGTCGGGGCACAGCTCATCCAGCTTCTTGCTGACCGTGCCGTTACCGGCAATGGTCACGCCGTTCAGCTTGATGGTGTAAGCAGAGCCGTCCCAGGAGACATCCAGGGTATACAGCTCCTTGTCGCCATCCATATCGCAGGTCGTAGCGGTGTTGCCGTAGTGGGTGAACTCACCGCCCGTGCCGTCCTCATTCTTGATACCCGTCCAGAAACTCTGGCACTCTGCGGAGCCATTACCGGCACCGCGGATCAGCGGCGTCCAACCGGAGCCGCGACCGTAGGTGGTATCCGAGGGAGCCGACAGAGGCGTATCGCTGATCATGACAGTGATCCACGCATCGGAGCCTACGCCGCCGTTATACGCGAAATCGTCGATACGGAAGGTCATGGTGAAGCCTTCCTTCAGGTTGTAGGTATCCTTGGAAGTGATCGTATAGGAGGGGGTCATGTTGGAATAGTCAGGGGAAATGGCATGGAAGCCCTCACTGTCATAGTGATAGCCGCCGGCGGGAGTATAGTCATCCTCCTTGCCGATGTTACCGGCCGTGCGGCGAGCGTACCAGTCACCGTTGACGGTCTGGATGTAGTTGTTGATCCACTCCATGGGATCGATCTTCTTGTCCTCTTCCTCATCGGCGAAGGAGGGCAGAGCCATCACCGAGAACATGGACAGAACCATGATCACGCTGATCAGCAACGCGAGAAACTTCTTCATAAGTTTGCTCCTTTCAAAAAGCAACGGATTTGTGAATTTCGTTTTCCAAAACTCATATTGCCGACATTATACCATAAGCACCCGCCCTTGTCAATCGGGCATTTTAATCAAATGTCGCGTCTCGTTTTGTCGGATTTGAACAAATTTCCTTGACTGTGACAGGCAAGCAAAAACCCCGCCCGTGGGAGCCACGGGCGGGGCAAATTACGGGTATATCAGTGCTTCTTCTTGAGAGCCACAGCGGCGGCCATAGCCGACAGCACCAGAGCAGCGGCACCTGCGCCGATCACAGAGGAGCAACCCTCATCCTCGGCGGCATCGGTAGCGGCAGCACCGGTATCGGCAGTGGTAGCATCACCGGTAGCGGCCTCGGTGGGAGCCTCGGTAGGAGCCTCGGTAGGAGCCTCGGTAGGAGCCTCGGTGGGAGTCTCTTCGGTCGCCTCATCGGTCGCCTCATCGGTCTCCTCGCCACCGATCTCGCCCTCCAGCACACCGGCCTTGGTCAAGTAGGACTCGGCGTAAGCCTGGCACTCATCCTCGGAGCGGAAGTAGCCCATGTACATCAGGTCGAACGGATACTCACCGCTGGAATCCAGACCGCTGAAGTCGATACGGCAACCGTGGATACGACCCTCGGCGTTCTCGATGGTCACTTCCTCGGAGGACAGATCCACAACGATCATGTTCCAGTAGTTGTCATCGGCATCCGTCCACTCTCTCTCGTACTTGTCCTCGTCGTAGTTGTACATATCCCAGGTGAGCTGGCAAGCGGGACCTGCGCTCAGGTTCTCGCCGGAGAGGGCATAGAAGATACCGCTCGCACCGTCCAGGTTCTTGACCATCATGCAGAAGATGGGGAAGTCCTCGGAGTTGTAGGTGATGGAGTTGAGCACGGTCCAGCTGAGGAAGGAAGCGTTCGCAATGGAAGTGATGGTGTAGGAGCCGTCACCGTTGGGAACCACTTCGCAGTTCTGCATATCGGGGTCAGACTTGAAGCAGGTTTTGTTTGCATCGTACAGCAGAGCAGGCTGGTTGGCCGGCACGGTGGTGGGGTCGATCGGATCGCCGTACACCAGCGTGTTCTCGTCTGCGGGCACGTTGTCGGTACCGGTGGGGGTAGAGCCGTTGACATCGGTAATGGTGATAGCGGCCGTACCGTTGGTCACACCGCTGTGGAAAACGATGCTGACATAGAAGTTACCGTCACTGTTCAGCGCATCCAGATTCTTGCTGATCTCGGCGTTGCCGGCGATGGTCACATCGTTGATCTTGATGGTGTAGGCAGAGCCGTCCCAGGAGACGTTCAGGTTGTAGATCTCCTTGTCGCCGTCCATGGCGCAGGTAGAGGAGGTGTTGCCCTTGTGGGCGAAGGCACCGCCGGTGCCCTCCTCGGTCTGCTCCTCGCTCCAGAAGCTCTCGTTGGAGACAGAGCCGTTACCGGTACCGCGGTTCAGGGAGACCCAGCCGGAGCCATAGCCGTAAACAGCCAGACCGGGGGTCAGCAGCTGGTTATCACCGATGGTGATCGCGAGCCACTCATCGGCCTGACCCTTCTCGCCCTTGTAGGAGAAGTCATCCACGCGGAAGGTCATGTCGAAGCCTTCCTTCATGTTGAAGGTCTCCTTGGAGATGACCGCATAGGAGGGGGTCATACCGGAGAAGTTGGGGGAGGTGGTGTGGAAACCCTCGCTGTCGTAGTAGTAGCCACCGGCGGGAGTGTACTCATCCTCCTTGCCCAGGTGACCGGGGCCGCGGCGGGTCAGCCAGTCGCCATCGACGGACTGGATGTGGTTTGCCAGCCACTCGCCGGGCTTGATCTCGTCCTCTTCCTCATCGGCGAAGGAGGGCAGAGCCATCACCGAGAACATGGACAGAACCATGATCACGCTGATGAGAAGCGCAAGAAACTTTTTCATAAGTTTGCTCCTTTCAAAAGCAACAGTTGTGTATGTGAGTCTCGTCTTCCGAAACCTACACATATGTATTGTACCATAAACCCGCCGTCTTGTCAATCGGGCATATTGTTCAAAAGTAGGTCGTCGTTTTGGCGGATTTGAACAATTTCCGCTCGGCAAGCCGCAAAGCCGCCCCGCCCGCGGCGTGGCCACAGGCGGGGCGGGCGTTTTCATCGGATCGGTCAGTGTTTCTTTCTCAGAGCCACGGCGGCGGCCATAGCCGACAGCACCAGAGCGGCGGCACCTGCGCCGATCACAGAGGAGCAACCCTCCTCCTCGGCGGCGGCGGTAGCGGCATTGGTCGCATCAGCGCCGGTCTCGACCTCGGCGGCGGTCTCGGTAGCGGTATCGGTGGCAGGAGCCTCGGTCCCGATCTCGTCGGTGGCAGGCTCGGTCTCCGCGCCGTCCGTGGGGGTCTCCTCGGTCTCGTCACCCGTGATCACACCGGCTCGGGTCAGATACGCCTCGGCGTAAGCCTGACACTCATCCTCCGAGCGGAAATAGGCCATGTACATCAGGTCGAACGGCTCCTCACCGGTGGTATCCAAGCCGTTGAAATCGATCCGACAGCCGTGGATGCGACCGGTGTTCTCCACCGTGATGTCATCGCTGTTCAGGTCGATCACGATCAAGTTCCAGTAGGCACCGTCGGCATCCCTCCACTCGCGGGTATACTTCGCAAAGTCATAATCGTAGACATCCCACTCGATGCGGCAGGAGGGCGCAGGCCCCAGATTGTCGCCCGAGAGGACGAACATACCGCCCGTTGAGCCGGCCATGTTCTTGGCCAGTATGCAGAACACGGGGAAGTCCTCGGCGTTGTAGGTAAGGGGTTTGTTGACCGTCCAGGTCAGGAAGGAGGTCGGCACGGTGGAGGTGATGGTGTAGGAGCCGTCACCGTTGGGAACCACCTCGCAGTTCTGCATATCGGGATCCTTCTTGAAGGTGGCCTTGTTTGCATCATACAGCAGGGCGGGCTGATTGGTCGGCACCGTAGAGGGGTCGATCATCTCGCCGAACACCTGATCATTCTCTTCCGCCGGGACATTATCGTTGCCGGTGGGGACGCTGTCATTCACATTCAGGATGGAGATGGCGAACGGAGAGGCGACCACGGTGGAGTACACGACGATGCTGATGTAGAAATCCCCGTCCCCATTCAGGTCGTTCAGCTTGTCGCTGACCGCCTTGTTGCCGGGGATGGACACGCCGTTCATGGAGATGCCGTAATCCGAGCCGTCATAGGTCACATCCAGCGTGTACAGCTCCTTGCCGTCGGACATCTCGCAATTTATCGAGGTGGTTCCGTGAGCCGTGAACATACCGCCCGTGCCGTCCGCGTTCTTCTCGCCCGTCCAGTAGCTCTCGCACACGGCGGTGCCCGAACCGTCACCGCGGATCAGGGGCGTCCAGCCGGTGCCGCGACCGTG
The DNA here is from genome assembly GCA_964463245.1 of uncultured Clostridium sp. Classification (GTDB taxonomy): domain Bacteria; phylum Bacillota; class Clostridia; order Oscillospirales; family CAG-272; genus CAMEON01. The sequence goes on from CAYXBU010000042.1 coordinate 6,642, forward strand.
GGTCGTATCGGCGGGGAACATGAACGGGGAGTCGCTGATGCAGACCGACATCCACTCGTCGCCGTTGCCGTTCTCGCCCTTGTAGTCAAATTCATCCACGCGGAAGGTCATGGAGAAGCCTGCCTGCAGGTTGAATTTCTCCTTGGAGACCACCGCATACGAGGGGGTCATGTTGGTATAGTCGGGGGAGACCGTGTGGAAGCCCTCGCCGTCGTAGTAGTAGCCGCCTGCGGGGGTGTAGTCCTCGTCCTTACCGATGAAGTCGGTCATGCGGCGGACATACCAATCGCCGTTCACCGTTTGGATATACTCGTTGATCCATTCCATGGGATCGATCTCCCCCTCGTCGGCCGAGGAGGTCAGGGTCAGTGCGGAGAACGCGGACAGGATCATGACCGCGCAGATGAGGAACGCAAAAAATCGTTTCATATGGCTTTCTCCTTTCAAACTGCAAGCATCCTGTGCGGGACACTCTTATTGGGGAAGTATAGCACATTCTGCGCGGTTTGTAAATCGGTATTGCAAACGAAATATGACAACTTTTTTTGTACAGTTTCACAATCGCCGACCACCGCTTACTGCAGGGTCTCGTAGTAGTAGACCGGCAGTGCGCTCCAGCCGTGGCAGAGGGAACCGGCATCGCCGAAATCCGCGTCCCCGATGATGGTCTCCCAGAAGGAAGTTGCGCCCTCGCGGAGCATATACAGGTAGTCTCTGTCCAGCTCGTTCAGAATGATCGGGGCATATCGCTCACGATCCACCGCCAGCAAGGCATCGAAGCGGAAGGCATTCATGCTCAGGGTGTTGGGGTAGACGCACAGGCCGGTATCGGCGGCACCGTTGGCCTCCAGCACCCGCAGGATGACCGAGCAATCCAGTCCCTCGGCCGCGCCGCAGAGGAGGCAGAGTGCCTGGGTCAGGACGGCGTACTGTCCGCGACAGATCTGATCAAAGCTCTCGAACAGGCGGGTCTCGGGGTTGAAAAACTCCCGTGCAATGGCGGCATTCAGCTTACGGCTGTCTGCGTGGTAGGCCTCGGCCTTCCCGGTCTCGCCCAGCGCCTCACAGATACGAGCCAGTGCCTGCAGTGCCAGCGACACGAACGCCGACAGGGGTGCTTCCAGCCGCCTCTGCATCTCGCCGAAGGAGCCTGTCATGGTGGGGGTCCACTCATAGAAGTTCCAGTAGTCGCGGCGACCGTTCACCTCACCGTAGAAGTTCTCCAGCACGCCGTTCTCCTGCCGCTTGGCCAGCAGGGTGGTCATCAGTCGCTCCAGCATGGGCAGCTTCTCCCGCGCCAGGGTGGTGTCGCCGCTGTGGTGGATGTATTCCTCCATCTGGACGAAGTACATACAGGAGAAGGAGGGGATGGGAAAATCTGCTCCGGCAGGGTAGCAGAGAGACAACAGACCGTCCGGGCGCACGCCGTGGGAGATCAGCTCCAGCGCGGCGCGGGGAGCCTCCACCTCACCGAAGGCGTAGTAGCCGCAGAGCATCTGGTTACGAGAGTCCATGGTGTAGAGTGCCTGCTCACGCCACGGGCAGTCCTCATAGTGCTCGTGCAGGCACTGCAAAAGGGTGTTCTGGCAGACACGGTAGATGGTCTCCCGCAGGAGGTTTCCGCACCGATATTCCTTGGCGCGCAAGGGATAGCGGGTCTCTCGCAGACCGGCGTAGTGTACCACCGCCTCGGTGCTGTGGATAAAGAATTGCAGGTAGCGACAGCCGAACCGACGGAAGGTGTGCAGGTATTGGTTGCGCCCCGCCTTCAGTTCGACGTCGCACCAGAAGCCGCGGATGGCAGTGCGAAGCCTGGCATCCTTGAGGTGTTCGCCAAAGCCGACATCCATCCGACAGCCGTTCGGCACCTCGATGTCAAAGTCCAGAAAGCCCGCCGACTCGGCACCGAGATCCACCGTGAAGCAGATACCGTCAAAGAAGTCTTGATCCCCGGTCATTTTCAGGGTGGCGGGGGAGGAGAAGTCCCGTGCCCCCATGTCGTTCGGGTTGCGGTAGGTCAGCGCGGCGGTCTGCATCCGTTGCCCCGGTGTGCCGCCCTCCTCCATGTAGCGGAACTGTCCCGCCAGGCAGACCCGTGCCGCCGAGCGCGGCTCCAGGGTCAGCTTCTTGTTGGGGCGCAGGTGGAATTCAGTGGTGCTGTCGGGCAGGACGCGGGAGGGGGCAAAGCCGTCACAGCCGGCCGTGCGGAAACCGTCGTCGCCGTTCATATCGTAGTGGTAGGTCTGTCCCAGCTGTCCCGAGATCATGTCATTCCGCCCCGAGATATAGTCGCGGGAGAGGCGAGAGAGGGTCTCGGCGCCGGAGGCGGCCAGCACCTGCCCCGCGCCGTCGGTCAGCTCGAAGATCAGCGCGGCCTCGCCGCAAATGTAGGTCTGGGTCTCGATGCCGTAGTACCAGACCGTCACGACCATGCGGTTCTCCCCCGCCGTGACAAAGTCGGTCACGTCCACGTCGTCGTAGACACGGTAGGTGGGGTAGTCGGCATACTGCCCGAAGGCGGCCAATCTGCCGTTGATCCAGACGGTATAGTTGGAGTCGGCGGCGATGTGCAGGCGGCAGGGCTTGCCCGCCTCTGCTTCAAAGGTAGTCAGAAAATCGCAGAATTCATCCACGCCCGCAGGAGCGTCCCGCCATATCCGGGCGGCTTTTTGGAATGCAGTTGACATATTACGATGATTCCCTTTCATTTCATTCTTTGGCAGCCCCGCGCGGGGGCTACTCTATGATACCTTATTTTGGCGGGAAAGTCAAGAGAGCAAGCAAAATATTCTGGAGGTTAGGTTACTTTATATCGCGTATTTGTTTATTATTCAATCGAATGTTGATAGCAAAAGGGGGGGGAGAGTGATCAGACGAATTGACTGTCATACAGGTCGGCGTAGGCACCCATAGGGTTCGAATCCCGCCCCCCGGCGCCGACGGTTCCGAAAAAAAATCAAATTAATTTTCCGAGATACCTTGACAGGCGAGGTATCTTGCGATATAATGTACCCACAGGAGGTGAGGAAATGTCTGTTTCCATTACAGCTGACCTGATACGAGGCCACACCGACACCATCATTTTGGCGGCCCTGGTACAGGGGGACAGCTATGGGTACTCCATCAATCGCGGCATCCATCGCCTGACCGGGGGGCAATATGAATTAAAGGAGGCCACCCTGTATACCGCTTTTCGCCGCTTGGAAGAGGCGGGCTTCATCCGCTCCTACTGGGGGGATGAGACCAGCGGTGCCCGCCGTCGCTACTACGCCATCACCGAGCCGGGGCGCGCGGAGTATGACCGCCGCCTGACCGAATGGCGGCAGGCCAGAGATATGCTGGATACCCTGATCACCGTGCCGACACCGCCGGGTCAGCCCGCGTGCGACACGACCGCGTGAGGATCAACGCGACCTTCCATTATTTATAATTACCGTTTGAAGCAGAAAGCGAGGAACCGTATCATGGATGACAAGACCCATACAAGAATGAAACAAAAGCTGGGGGAGCACTTGGACACCGTCCTGGGAGATGCCCCCGACAGCCAACACACACGGGAGCTGCGTACCGAGCTGTACCAGAATATGTGCGACCGTTACGATGATGCCATCGCCGAGGGGCGCAGTCCCGCTACGGCCTACAACGCCGCCGTCACGGGTCTGGGGGATATCTCCTCCCTCATAGAGGGGGACGGCTCGCCCGTGTCGGCGACCTTGGTCGGCAATGACGGTCACAGCGAGGAGGAGTCTCGTCGGGAGTCCCGCCGCTCGGAAAACCGCTCGGCGTGGAAACGCTACCGCACCCGCGCCTCCATCCTCATCCCGACCGCTGTCGTGCTGTATATCCTCAGCTTGATTCCGGTCATACTGCTGGAGGATGCAAACGAGAATCTGGGAGTCGTGCTCATGTTCTCCTGCGTGGCCGTGGCCACCGGGATGATGATCTTCACCCGTATGTCCCGCCCGATCGGCACATTCCCCGCACCAACCTCCGGGCAAGCCGAAAAGACCCCCGAGGACGCCCCTGAAGAGATGCCCGATAAGTCCACCGACCCTGCGACCGTCGCAGACAGTCCCCGCACCAAGCTACGCAAGAGCGTGACGGGTGTTTTGTGGATGGTGACTGTGCTGGTCTACCTGACCATCAGCTTTTTGACCATGCGCTGGGAGATCACCTGGCTGATCTTCCTCATCGCCACTGCGGCGGACCACATTCTGGAAGCCCTGTTCGATCTAAACGAATAAGTCAGACCGGGCACTTGAAATTGAAGAAGGAGATAGACACATGAGTAGCGAAGCAAAAAAAGACGGCAAGAAGAGCGCGGTCATCCGCATAGTGATCTGGGGCGTGGTGCTGGTGCTCCTGCTGGGTGCACTGATCAGCCTGATGGTAGGCGGGAACGTATTTGGTCTGGATATGACGATCATCAGCTGCGGCACCGATATGTGGTACGACGACACCGACTACGAGGTCGGCGACTACGAGGTCGGCGACACCGATCTGACCGATGACCTCCATGAGTTGGATATCCACTGGCTGAGCGGGAGTGTCACGGTGCGGGGCGTGGAGGGGGACACCCTGACCATCCGCGAACTGGATCATGACGGTGACACCCCCGAGGAGTCGGATGCCCTGCGTTGGAAGTTACAGAACGGCAAGCTGACCATCCGCTTCTGCAAGCCCCGCCGGGTGATATCCGGCAGTGCCGCTCAGAGCAAGACCCTGGAGGTCTGCATCCCCGCCGCATGGCTGGGCGGCCGTCTCGGCGAGTTGGAGGTAGATTCGGTCTCCGCGGATGTGGATATCCTGCTGAGCGGGCAGGCCGCCGCCCTGCGGGAGTTGGATGTTGACACGGTCTCGGGACGAGTCAAGGTCGAAGGGGACGCGCAGTTCCTCTCGCTGGACACCACCTCGGGAGACATGACCGTCTCGGGGACATACGGGGACTTCTCCTCCGACACGGTCAGCGGCAAGCTGACCATGGAGGGCAGTGCCGACGAGATGGAGCTGGACTCCACCTCTGGGAACATGACCGTGACCCTGTATCGGGCGGCTCGGTCGCTGGAGATCGACACCACCAGCGGACAGCTGACCCTGACCCTGCCGGAGGATATTGCCGGCTTTACCGCCAAGCTGAGTTCGGCCAGCGGGGACATCGAGGTCGAGGACTTCCCTACCACCGGCAAGAACAAGTCCCGTGTCTTCGGGGACGGCTCCATGAAGATCGACATGGACAGCACATCGGGGGATGCGATCATCAAGCAGGAGAAGCCCTCGGATAGATCAGCAGGATAAGGAGGAGTGCTCATGGACAGGAACCGATCGTTGCCCATCCTGACGGTCTGCTTTACCGGCCACCGCAGCATCGAGCGGGAGGCCGCCCTGCGCCTGCCCGCCCTGCTGGACAGCACCATCCGTCAGCTGTACGAGCGCGGGGCACGGGTGTTCCGCGCGGGCGGGGCACAGGGCTTTGACACCGTCGCGGCACTCAAGGTGCTGGAGCTGCGGGAGGAGCTTCCGGACATCCGCCTGGAGCTGCTCCTTCCCTGCCGCGACCAGACACGCGGCTGGAGCGCGGCGGGTGTACGCACATACCAGTATATATTGAAGCACGCGGATGCCCACCGATTCCTCTTTGACAGCTATGTGGACGGCTGTATGCTGGAACGCGACCGCCGACTGGTGGAGGGGAGCGACATCTGCGTTGCCTTCTGCGCCCGTTCGCGGGGCGGGACGGCCTACACCTTTGCCCACGCCCTGCGGCAGGGACTGGAGGTCATCAACCTGTACGAGGAGATATAGACGCGCAAAAAGCCCGAGGGGGATCGCTTGATCTCCCTCGGGTTTTCTGTATTTTGTTGTGGAGTCGTCTGTTCCGGATCAGTTCGCCTGGGTCGCGGTAGCATCCGCGATGCACTCGGTGCGGATGAAGTACTCCTTCTCCTTGCCCTCGTAGGTGAACTTGATACGGCTCCAGCCGCTCTCGCTGACACCGGTACGCACCACGCTGTCCCCCTTCTTGAGCTGACCGCGCCATGCATAATCGTCATTCACGGTGGAAGGCATACAACGGACATTCGCGCCCGCACTCAGCACCACGGTCTCATTGACTGCCGTGAAGCCGTCGAAGATGCTCTTCTCGCACACCAGCTTCTTGGAAATATAGGCGGTCTTCTCGCCCAGCTTGATGCGGTACCAAGCCTGGCTCTCGCCGGTAGCCTGCAGGGTATCTCCCTCGGACACATAGTCCAGCACATTGGAATCCGACAGGGTGGTAGCCTCCTTGCGTACCTTGCCGTTCTCGGCGACCACATACAGGGTCATGCTGATCTCGGTAAACTGCGCATTGGCCTCCAGAGTCTCCTCCTCATAGGGAGTGTTGTAACCGGGATTCGTGATCTGGGATGTGCCCGTTCCGTCGAGCGTGTCGCCGGTGCCCGGCTCGACCCAGCCGTTGTTATAGGAGAAGGTCTGACTCTCCGTTCCTCCCCCGTTGGTATCACTCGATCCGCTGCAACCGACCGCCGACAAGAGTGCCAGCCCGGCCACCAAAGCCGCCAGAACCTTGATATTCATGATCCGTTTCTCCTTTGCAATTCTTTCTCGTCCGCGCCCATTCCGCGCTCCACGATCTGCGGGTGTCTCTCCGACCTCTCGCATTCTTTTCTCTATTATACCACATTCATTCCCCGCTGTCAAGGGCGACAGAAAAAAAGTTACGGATGTTTTTGCCGAGGCAACGCAGAAAAGGAAGAAATTGCCATTGACTTTTACATACCCGTATGCTATAATACTTTCTGTATGCAAATCGCATAAAAACACATGGCTAACCGAGCAAAATCGCCAGAAAGGACGCGTCCGTGCCGCGCATGGACAGCAAGCGACAGGTCACGAGAGACATGAAAAAGGATATTCTTCGCATCATCGAGGAGAACATGGACGGCTTTTCCAAGGGTCAGCGGCAGATCGCCCGCTTTCTGCTGGAGCACTACGACCGCGCCGCCTACATGACCGCCGCACGGCTGGGTCATGAGGTCAGCGTGTCGGAGTCCACCGTGGTGCGTTTCGTTATCGAGCTGGGCTTCGCGGGGTACCCCGAGTTTCAGAAGGCTCTGCAGGAGCTGATCCGCACCCGCCTGACCTCCTTCCAGCGGGTGGAGGTCACCAACCAGCTGATCGGGGACGGCGACCTGCTGGAAAAAGTCCTGATGGGAGATGTGGAAAAGATCCGCCGTACGCTGGAGGGCATCAGCGACGAGGTCTTCTACGGCGCGGTGGACGCGCTGGTCAAGGCCAAGCGCATCTACATCATCGGGGTGCGCTCCTCTGCCACCTTAGCCGGTTTCCTCAACTACAATCTGCGCATGGTGCTGGATCACGTCCGTCTGATCGAGACCACCTCGGGCAGTGAGCTGTTCGAGCAGATCATGGACATCGAACCGGGCGACATCATGGTCGCCATCAGCTTCCCCCGCTACTCCAAGCGGGTGATCAACGCCGTCAGCTTCGCCAAGGGCGCAGGGGCGCAGGTGCTGGCACTGACCGACAGCGCCGACTCTCCCATCGCCGCCGAGGCCGATCATGTTCTGGTCGCCCAGAGCGACATGGCCTCCTTCGCCGACTCCATGGTCGCGCCCATGAGCATCATCAATGCACTGCTGGTCGCCATCTCCCGCGCCAAGGCCGAGGATGTCAACCTCCGTCTGCGCCGTCTGGAGGAGATCTGGGACAAGTACGACGTGTACGACAAGAGCAGCTCGGCTCCCTCCTCCGGGAGAAAAGTATGACCGAGGAGAGAGATATCCCTCGCATTGCCGTGATCGGGGCGGGTGCCGCCGGGATGATGGCGGCCTACACCGCCGCCGAGACCCTGCGCGAGGCGGGTGCCCCCGAGGGGAACGTCCTGTTGATCGAGCAGAACGACCGCCCCGGGCGCAAGCTCCGCATCACCGGAAAGGGGCGGTGTAATGTGACCAACGACTGCGACCGTGAGGAGTTCCTGCGGCACGTCCTGACCAACCCCCGCTTCCTGTACAGTGCCCTCTCGGAGTTCGACACACAGGACACCAAGGCCTTCTTTGAGGCGCGTGGAGTCCCTTTGAAGGTGGAACGCGGGCGACGGGTCTTCCCCGTCTCGGACAGAGCCGGGGACATCGTGGATGCACTGGCGAACGCTTGCCGCACGGCGGGTGTCCGCACCGTAGCCGGGCGGGTCAGCGGGCTGGAGTGTGCAGAGCTACCGAGCGAGGACAGCAAACAGCCCGGCCGCACCATATCGGGGGTTCGTATCGGAGGGCAGACCATCCCCGCCGATGCCGTCATCCTGTGCACGGGCGGGTGCTCCTACCCCGTGACCGGCTCGGACGGGAACGGCTACCGTCTGGTCGAGCCGCTGGGACACACCATACAGCCCCCCGCCCCCTCCCTCATCCCCATCGTCTGCGCGGGCGACCTTTGCCGCCGCATGATGGGGCTGTCCCTGCGTAACGTAAAGCTGCGGGTGACCGACACGCAAAAGGGAAACAAGCTCCTCTACGAGGACATGGGAGAGATGCTGTTCACCCACTTCGGAGTGACGGGTCCCTTGGTGCTGACCGCCTCGGCTCACCTGACCGATACGGCGGGGCTGGCGGCGGGGCGTTATCGCCTGTCGATCGACCTCAAGCCCGCGCTGGACGAGGCCGCGCTGGATGCGCGCATCCGCTCCGACTTTGCAAAATTCTCCAACCGCGACTTCATCAATTCCCTCTCGGAGCTTCTGCCGCAGAAGGCCATCCAGCCGTTGGCGGAGCTGTCGGGCATTCCCCTGCGCAAGAAGGTCAACACCGTGACGCGGGAGGAGCGACTCGCGCTGGTGGGGCTTCTCAAGAACCTCCCGTTGGAGCCGATCGCCTTGCGCCCCATCAAGGAGGCCATCGTGACCCGCGGCGGCGTAACAGTTCGGGAGGTAGACCCGCGCACCATGCAGTCAAAGCTCTGCCGCGGGCTGTACTTTGCCGGGGAGGTGCTGGACGTGGATGCCACGACCGGCGGCTATAACTTGCAGATCGCCTTCTCCACGGGACGGCTGGCGGGGCAAAATGCCGCGTGGCAGGCGTGACCGCCATCGGGACAGTTGCCCATACGGGCGGCTGTCCCCTTTCTCTTCCTCCGAGCGTTCAAAAGATTCCTCCGTATCGCAAAATATTTTCAAAATCCATCTTTACAAGCCGCGAGAAATATGCTATAATATCCATGTATGCGGATTTTGTCCCTTTCGGTCGGAAACGGACACCCGCACGGTCAAAATTGTCAGGAAAGAGGAATCAGGAAATGGAAAACAAATTTCTGGTCGAGACGTCGGCGCGGCATATCCACCTGACCGACGAGGCTGTCAAGGTTCTGTACGGCGAGGGCGCGACCCTGACCGTCAAGAAGATGCTCAGCCAGCCGGGACAGTTCGCTTCCGGGAACGAGAAGATCAAGCTGGTCGGTCCCAAGGGCGAGATGGCTGTCAGCGTGCTGGGTCCCACCCGCCCGCAGAACCAGGTCGAGCTGTCCTTCACGGATGCCCGCGCACTGGGTCTCAAGGACGTGCCGGTTCGGGAGAGCGGCGACGTCGCAGGTACCCCCGGTCTGAAGCTGGTCGGTCCCGCCGGTGAGCTGGAGATCGCCGAGGGCACCATCATTGCCAAGCGCCACATCCACATGACCCCCGCCGATGCGGAGACCTTTGGCGTCACCAACGGCGAGATCGTTAAGGTGCTGATCAAGTCCGCTCGTACCACCATCTTTGATGATGTCGTGGTTCGCGTCAGCCCCAAGTACGCTCTGGCCATGCACATCGACACCGACGAATGTAACGCCGCCGCCGCTTTCGGCACCCTCTACGGCGAGATCGTCAAGTAAATTCAAGATCACTATATTAGGATATACAGATAACGGCACAGCCGCCGGACAGAAAGGAACAGCTACGCCATGAAGATACTGTTTCAGGGTGACAGCGTGACCGACGCAGGGCGGGATCGAAGCAATCCCCACGATATGGGGGAGGGCTACCCGCGCTACGCATCCGCTATGATCCAGGACAGCTACCCGGACACCGCTTTTGAGTTCGTCAACTTAGGCATCAGCGGGAACCGCACCGAGCACCTTGTGGAACGCCTGGAGGCGGATCTCATCGACGTCCAGCCCGACATCGTGTCGGTCATGATCGGGATCAACGATGTGTGGCATCACTACGACCACTACTTCCTTGAGACCACGGACGAACAGTTCGAGAAGAACCTCACCACCGTCCTGTCCGCGCTCCGTGAGCGCACCACCGCCCGCATCCTGCTCATCCAGCCGGTGCTCTTCTTCGGCGGAGTCCCGCCCATGCGGGAGGAGCTGCCCCGCAAGCAGGCCATCATCAAGCGGCTGGCAGAATGCTATGCCGATGCCTACCTGCCTATGGATGACATTCTGCACAACTGCTCCGAGGAGGAGCTTGCCTCCTACTCGGCGGACGGTGTCCATCCCCTGCCGGATGGCGCGATGTTCATCGGCGAGGCCTACCTGCGCGCCGTGTCCCCGCTGATCGAGGCACTGGCGGCCGCCAAGTCTGCCGAGTGATCCCCCACCCCAATTTGTAAACCATACTGTAAGGAGATAAAGAACATGAGCAATGAGAACACCAAGCCCTGCGCATATGCTATGAGCCAAGAAGTTCAGCATATGTGTACCGTTGCACAGGGTCCCAACCATGGTCCTGCTCCCCTGCCCGAGGAAGGCAAGTGGATCCAGGCTCGTCAGATCACCGACATTTCCGGCTACACGCACGGCGTGGGCTGGTGCGCCCCTCAGCAGGGAGCCTGCAAGCTCTCCCTGAACGTCAAGAACGGCGTGATCGAGGAAGCACTGGTCGAGACCATCGGATGTTCCGGCATGACCCACTCGGCCGCCATGGCCGCCGAGATCCTGCCCGGCAAGACCATCCTGGAGGCTCTGAACACCGACCTCGTGTGTGATGCCATCAACACCGCCATGCGCGAGCTGTTCCTGCAGATCGTCTACGGCCGCACCCAGTCTGCCTTCTCGGAGGGCGGTCTGGTCATCGGCGCCGGCATGGAGGATCTCGGCAAGGGCGCACGCTCCATGGTCGGTACCATGTACGGTACCCGCGAGAAGGGCGTCCGCTACTTGGAGATGACCGAGGGCTACTGCACCCGCATGGCACTGGACTCCGAGGATCAGGTGATCGGCTATGAGTTCGTTTCCCTGGGCAAGATGACCGACTTCATCAAGAAGGGCATGGAGCCGAACGAGGCGTACGAGAAGGCGAAGGGTCACTACGGGCGGTTCAACCCCGAGGACGGCGCCGTCAAGTACATCGACCCCCGCAAGGAATGAGAAGGAGGATATACACAAATGGCACAGTTTGAAGGATACGAGAGACGCGAGGCGAAGATCCTCGGCGTTCTGAAGGAATATGGTATCTCCTCCATCGATGAATGCAAGACTATCTGCGACGAGAAGGGTATTGACCCCTACACCATCGTGACCGAGACCCAGCCGATCTGCTTTGAGAACGCGAAGTGGGCATACACCGTCGGTGCCGCCATCGCCATCAAGGAAGCTGAGAAGACCGGTGACAAGTCCGCCGCTACGGCCGCCGCCAACATCGGTATCGGCCTGCAGTCCTTCTGCGTTCCCGGCTCGGTCGCCGAGAACCGCAAGGTCGGTCTGGGACACGGCAACCTCGGCAAGATGCTCCTCTCCGAGGAGACCGAGTGCTTCTGCTTCCTGGCAGGCCACGAGTCCTTTGCCGCCGCCGAGGGCGCGATCAAGATCGCGCTGAACGCAAACAAGGTGCGCGTCAAGCCCCTGCGGGTCATCCTGAACGGTCTGGGCAAGGATGCCGCCATGATCATTTCCCGTATCAACGGCTTTACCTACGTCAAGACCGCCTTTGATCCCTACTCCGAGACCGTCTCGGTGCTGGATGAGCATCCCTACTCCACCGGTGCCCGTGCAAACGTCCGTTGCTACGGCGCGGACAACGTCCCCGAGGGCGTTGCCATCATGCAGCTGGAGCACGTCGGTGTGTCCATCACCGGTAACTCCACCAACCCGACCCGCTTCCAGCATCCCGTTGCCGGCACCTACAAGAAGTGGTGCGTGGAGAACGGCGTGAAGTACTTCTCGGTGGCCTCCGGCGGCGGTACCGGCCGTACCCTGCACCCGGATAACATGGCCGCAGGTCCTTCCTCCTACGGTATGACCGATACCATGGGCA
>CAYXBU010000043.1:0-18755 GCA_964463245.1 uncultured Clostridium sp.
GGAGGTGAAGTGAGAGGGGATCCTTGCAGGGTGCTGAGGTCTGCCTAAACCTAAGGCAACACCGCACAATTCACGGCTTACGCCTTTTTCACTCACTTGCTTGCATAAAATCCGTCATATTTTACAAATTTCCTTCGCGTAGGATAAACTACGCGCGCGAAAATTTGTTTCATCTGACGAATTTTCTGACTGCGCAATTGAGCAAAAAGAATTGTGCGGTGGTGCCCTAAGCCATATCATCCTTGCCCGACCCCGGGGGAGATGGAGGGGGCAATTACCATCTCAGACTCCGGCCGCCGCTTGCGGCGGATGTATCCTCCCCGTTCCCCCACTCCTTGGCTGCGCCGTCAGAGACCGGGAAGCCATCCGGCTACTGAAAAAGACTTGTGCGAACAAGAAGATCCGGGCGCGTCACATATCCGCGCCCGGCCGGCGACTTTCCGCTCAAATCCCCTTTATCCCAACACTCTCTCACACACCTCCCCTGTAAACCTCTCCACCGCACCAAAATCCATCGCGGCGGTGTATATCCGCTCTAACTCAAAGTGTGCCTCCCGCGCAGACGACAGATGCACGACAGCGTTCTCAAGAGCAGAATCCCGCAGAGCCGCCGCCGCCCGCATTTGCGGGCGCACCCGCCGCAGAGCCTCGCTGTCCAGGCAGGAGCGCAGAGTCAGCGGGTGCGGGTCGGCCTCCGGCCGACCGGCGGCGGGAGCATCGCACAACACGCAAAGACGGCTCTCGCGGAAGAGTATGCCGTCGATCCGATCCGGGCGCAGAGGGTCACGAAAGACTGTGACCGGGATATGCCGCTCGATCGCCCGATGCCGCAGAAGGTGCAGGAGACGGTAGCTCGCCCCGGAGCGATCCCCCGCGCAGAGCAACCGCGCCGAGAGTCGGTCGGGGGTGTCCAGCCGCATAAGCCCCGACATGGTGTATCCGCGACGGAAGACCTCTGCGGGGATCGGGAGCGGCTCGGCGACCTGCCCCCGTCGAATACCCACCCGAAGCAGACGCTCGGCCAGTGCGTCCAGCTTGGCCTCCCGCAGACAGGGGGCAAGCAGGCTCTCGCTGACCCGATCCGCCTCCCCGGCGGCGCGCAAGCAGTGGTAGGCGCGGCGGTAGGCGGCAGACTTGCGCAGGTTCAGCCGACGGATGGCCTCCTGCTCCCGTGCCAGCGCGGCACTGTCCCAGAAGCGACCGAGGTCGAGCAGCTCCTCGCGGGCACCCGGCAGGGTCGGCTCCCATGCGTGAGGGGCGGTGCCGTCCAGCAGACCGATCCGTACCCCCGCAGGGGAGGTCAGCCACAGACCGTCCAGCGAGTCAGGATCGGAGGAGCACAGGAACCGCACCGCGTGGTAGCCGTTCGCCTCGGCCTCGACCGCAACACGGCGCATGAGGCGATTCTTGCCTGTCCCGGGACCTCCCTTGACGATGTAGGTGCGCCCGCCCCCTGCCTCCGCGCTGAACAGGGCGGGGAAGCGGTTCTCAAAGCCGCGCTCGGAGTTGGCGGCGGCGAACCAGACCTGCTTGACGGTGTCCATGTGCATATTCCTCCTTCATGTGCCGGGTATCCGGCTTTTCTCATAAGGGCACCTCTAAATATTCCGCGTCCTACGAGCGGCGAGAAGACTTTTTGTCAGTTTAAACAAAAAGTCGCGCGCGTAGTTCATCCTACGCGAAGGCTTTTTGTGACAAATGACGGAAAAGCTTCCGCCGATTCGTGGTGCGAGGGTTTTTAGAGGTGCCCATAAGTAAGGATATGCAGACCTGCGCAGGATGTGAAAAGGAGCCGTCCCGCGCGGGAGACGGCTCCGAGAATGTATTTGTGATGGGATCCGGCAATCAGCAGATGAACCCCCCGCCGATGACGATGTCCCCATCGTAAAACACCGCCGATTGCCCCGGCGCGGGGGCGCGTTGCGGCTGATCAAAGATCAGAAGGGCAGTGTCCTCGCCGGTCTGCCGCAGGGTTGCGGGGGCGGCGGTATGGCGGTAGCGGAGCTTGGCGTGACAGCGTATCGGCGTGTCCAGGCGGTCGGCGGCGATGAGGTTCAGCCCGTGCAGGGTGATGGTCGTCTCGTACAGCTTGTCGTCGGTGGTCAGCACCACCTGTCGGGTCACGGGATCCTTGGATGCCACGAACATGGGCATACCCAGGGCGATCCCCAGCCCCTTGCGCTGGCCGACCGTGTAGTGTAGGATACCGCGATGTTGTCCCAGCACCCGCCCCTCCTCGTCTACATAGTCGCCAGGTTGATCCGTCAGCCCCATCTCACGGGTCAGGAAGGCGGCGTAGTCCCCGTCCGGCACAAAGCAGATGTCCTGGCTGTCGCTCTTGTGCGCCGTGACCAGCCCCAGCTCGGCGGCGATCTCCCGCACCTCGGCCTTGGACAGCTCCCCCAGCGGGAAGCGCGCGCGGGACAGTTGTTCCTGACTCAGCCGCCAGAGGACATAGGACTGATCCTTGCTTCCGTCGGCGGCGCGGCGGAGGAGGTATCGCCCACTCCCATCTCGCTGTACGCGGACATAGTGACCGGTTGCGACGGCATCCGCGCCGTCGGCGCGGGCGGCATCCATCAGCGCACCGAACTTGAGCAGCTTGTTGCACAGCACACAGGGGTTGGGGGTGCGCCCCGCCCGATACTCCTCCGCGAAGTCCTGCATGACTGTCTCGCGGAACAGCTGACCGAAGTCATACACCCGATGGTCGAGCCCCAGTCGGTCGCAGACGGCGCGGGCATCGGCGATGTCCCGATCGGAGCCGCATGTGACGGCACCGTCGGCAGACGGGCGGTAGAGCTTCATGGTCGCGCCGAATACGCGAAAGCCCCCTTTGCCGAGCAGGTAGGCCACCACCGAGCTGTCCACCCCGCCGCTCATGGCGGCGCAGACGGTATAGGGAGCCTGACTCATAGCTGACCCTCCCCCCAGAGGTGATCGTGCAGCTCACCCGTCTCCCGAAGCCCCGCGAAATCCTGCTGGCGGAGCACCTCGTACACCGCGATGGCGACCGAGTTGGAGAGATTGAGCGACCGCAGGCGATCCAGCATGGGGATGCGAACACAGCTGTCGGGTCGCTCCAGCAGGAACTCCTCGGGCAGGCCGCGAGTCTCCTTGCCGAACATCAGGTAGACCTCGTCCGGGTAGGTGACCTCGGCGTAGTTGTGCTGTGCCTTGGTGGTAAAGCAGTAGAGTGCGGCATCCGGGTGTACGGTCAAGAAATCCGACAGGCTGTCATAGAAGTGCAGATCCAGCTTGTCCCAGTAGTCCAGACCGGCCCGCTTCATGCGCTTGTCGTCAATGGCAAAGCCCAGCGGACGGATGAGGTGGAGGGATGCGCCGGTCGCGGCACAGGTGCGGGCGATGTTGCCGGTATTCTGGGGGATCTCCGGCTCATGGAGAACGATATGGATATGCGGCATGGAATGTCCCTTTCACGGTATGGAATGCCCCTATTATAATACTCTTTTCCCAAAAATGCAAGGATTATCTGAAAATTTACAAATTCGACCGCGTTCTGTTGCATTTCTGTAGTATAATACAATGAGTTATGGGCAAAAGAATCTCTCGGAGAGCACTCCGGGCTGACAGACAGAAAGGAAATCCGATCACGATGGGCGTATTTACGAAAATATTCGGCACATACAGTGACCACCAGATCAAGAAATTAGAGAAGATCGCAGACCGCATCGAGGCTTTGGCGGACGACTATCGGAGCATGACCGACGGACAGCTCAAGGGCATGACGCAGATCTTTAAGGACAGATTGGCGGCAGGGGAGACCCTGGACGACATCCTGCCGGAGGCCTTTGCGGCCATTCGGGAGGCAGACGACCGCGTGCTGGGCAAGCGTCCCTTCCATGTCCAGCTCCTGGGCGGTATCATCCTACACCAGGGGCGCATCGCCGAGATGAAGACGGGTGAGGGTAAGACGCTGGTCGCTACCATGCCCGCCTACCTCAACGCGTTGACCGGGAGGGGCGTACACATCGTCACGGTCAATGACTACCTGGCCTCCCGTGATGCCGAGGAGATGGGACGGGTCTACGGCTTCATGGGACTGACCACGGGACTTGTGGTGCATGGGCAGTCCTCCGCCGAGAAGCACCGAGCCTACGACTCGGATATTACCTACGGCACCAACAATGAATTTGGATTTGACTACCTGCGGGACAACATGGTGGTCTACAAGGAGCGCATGGTACAGCGCGGACACGCCTTTGCCATCGTGGACGAGGTGGACTCCATCCTCATCGACGAGGCACGAACCCCGCTGATCATATCCGGTGAGGGTGAGAAGCCGACCGATCTCTACGAGCGGGCGGATCGCTTTGTCCGCAGTCTGCGCAAGTATGTCGTGACTGAGCTGGATGCCAAGGAGGATCACGATGACATCGATGCGGACTACATCGTGGACGAGAAGGCCAACACCGCCGTTCTGACTCCTCGCGGTGCCGCCAAGGCTGAGTCCTTCTTCGGCGTGACCAACTATACCGATGCCGAGAATGCCACGCTGTCCCACCATGTCAATCAGGCACTCAAGGCACACGGCTGTATGAAGCTGGACGTGGACTATGTGGTCAACGAGAATGGTGTCATGATCGTGGATGCCTTTACCGGTCGTTTGATGCCCGGCAGACGCTACTCCGACGGTCTGCATCAGGCTATCGAGGCCAAGGAGGGGGTCAGCATCCAGAAGGAGAACAAGACGCTCGCCACCATCACCTTCCAGAACTACTTCCGTATGTACGGCAAGCTCTCGGGCATGACCGGTACGGCTCTGACCGAGGAGGAGGAGTTCCGCGAGATCTACCAGCTGGACGTGGTGGTCGTGCCGACCAATATGCCCATGATCCGTGAGGATCACGATGATGCGGTGTATCGAACCACCGCCGCGAAGTACCGCGCCGTGGTGGAGCAGGTACGCGCCTGCCACGAGAAGGGACAGCCCGTGCTGGTCGGTACGGTGTCCATCGACAAGTCCGAGGAGCTGTCTGCGCTTTTGAAGAAGGCGGGCATCAAGCACACGGTGCTCAACGCCAAGTACCATGCCCGCGAGGCTGAGATCGTGGCACAGGCGGGTAAGCTGGGTGCCGTCACTATTTCCACCAACATGGCAGGACGTGGTACCGATATCATGCTGGGCGGTAACCCGGAGTATATGGCCAAGGCCGACCTGCGTGCCGCCGGGGTGGAGGAGCACCTCATCACCATGGCGACCGGCAGCTCGGATACCGAGGATGAGGCTGTCCTCGGGGTACGCAAGCAGTATAAGGAGCTGTACGCCAAGTACCGCGCCGAGATCGCCCCCGAGGCCGACGAGGTACGTCGGGCGGGCGGTCTGTTCATCCTGGGCACCGAGCGGCATGAGAGCCGCCGTATCGACAACCAGCTGCGCGGCCGTTCGGGACGACAGGGCGACCCCGGCGAGTCCAAGTTCTTCATCTCGCTGGAGGACGATCTGATGCGCCTGTTCGGCAACAACGACCGCATCATTGCCATGATCGATCGCCTCGGTATGGACGAGGACACCCCCATTCAGGCGCGTATCCTGTCCAATACCATCGAGTCGGCGCAGAAACGCATTGAGGATCAGAACTTCAAACGGCGTAAGTATGTCCTGTCCTACGACGACGTGATGAACCAGCAGAGAAATCTGATCTACAAGCAGCGCGGGCAGGTGCTGGACGACGAGGATCTGACCGAGACCCTGCGGCGCATGATCCACGAGACGGTGGAGACGGCAGTGCTGGCGCATACCGCCGACGAGAAGCCCGAGAACTGGGAGCTGGACGGCCTGCGCGCCGTGCTGATGGGCTACGTCTGCGGCGAGGGAGACCTCAAATTCTCGGTGGATGAGCTGAAGCAGCTCAAGCGCGAGGACATTCTGGAGGCTCTGGTCGAGAAGGCCGATGCACGGCTCTCGGCACAGGAGGAGCTGTTCACGCCGGACACCTTCCACGAGGTCGAGCGGGTCATCCTGCTCCAGAACGTGGACAGAGCCTGGATGGATCACATCGATGCCATGGACGAGCTCAAGGGCGACATCGGCCTGCAGGCTTACGCCAACCGCGACCCGGTCAATGAGTATCGGATCGTCGGTGCCGATATGTTTGACGCCATGGTCACCGAGATCCGCGACAAGACCGTGCGCATGGTGCTGACGGTCGCACCCAAGCCGCGCGAGGAGATCAAGCGTGTGCAGGTCGCCAAGCCCTTGATCGAGGGCTTTGAGGGAGGCAAGCCGAGCGCGGCGAAGAAGGTCGTGCCGACCCCCAAGCGCGCCGCGCCTAAGGTGGGGCGTAATGACCCCTGCCCCTGTGGTTCGGGCAAGAAGTATAAGAACTGCTGTGGTTCCCCTGCAAACCGCGCCGAGTGATGCGGTGCGGACAGAGTAAGGAGGGCAACGTATGGGCTTTGGCTTGATGTTGGCGGGCTATTTTGCCCTGACCTTCATGTCCTTTGCGGCGGGGGACTATGCTTTCGCGCTGTATATCATCGGCGGGGCGGTGAGCTTTATCGCCGCCGGTAACCTGTACGAGTACAAGCACCGCTTTCGTATCACGGTTGTGACCTCGGCCGTGTGGATGGCGGTCGGTGTGTATGCCGCTGTCCTGTATGTAGGCGAGATGTTCCTCTGGAAGCTGCCCCTGCCGGGCATGGATTCCCCCATCCCGCAGGCCGTCCTGCTCTTCCTCCGCGCCGTGCATACCGGCGGGATGCTGTGGGGAATGTACGGTCTATCCCGTCAGGTCGGGGTGACCAAGGTGTACGAGGGGATCCCGTGGGATTACTCCTTCTTAGGGCTGTGGACGGTCGGCGAGGTGGTTCTGATCCTGTTTCCCGGAGCCGCCGCCTACCAGGACGCGACCCTGACCAAGATCGTCCTGCTGGTGCGCTTGATGACCTATATGCTGGTCTGCTGGCGGTTGTTTCGTTGCTATCAGCTCATCTGCCCGGCTGATGAGGCCGAGCGGCCGATCAAGCGTTCCCGCTTCTCCATCATCAACAAGATGAATGACAAGCTGGAGGAGAAGTCCCGCAAGGCCGCCGAGGAGACCTTGGAGTACCGCCGTCAGCGGGCGGAGCAGAAAAAGCGAAAAAAGAAGAAAAAGTGAAGTGAGGAGGGAGACCTATGAGGACGAAGCAAACGGCAAAGTTGGGCTGGGGCTACATCATAGCGGGAGGAATTTTCCTCTTTGAGCCGTTCGTGTCGGTGTTCGACATCCTGCCGGACTTTGTCGGGTATCTCCTGATCCTGCATGGTCTGCAGACCTTGTCCCTCTTGGAGGGGCACCTGGAGGCGGCGACCCGTTGCTTCCGTCGGCTGGCTCTCCTGTCGGTGGGGCGATTGCTCTCCCTGCTGGTCATCTTCGGTCTGATGCCCGCCACCGAGCAGCCCGTGGGGCATCTGCTCTTTACCTTCACATTGGGCATTCTGGATTGCATCGTCCTCATTCCCGCGTGGCGGGAGCTGACACAGGGGCTGACCCAGTCCGCCTTTCTCTTTGGCGGGAGTGCCATCCTGACCTCGGATCGGCACGGGCGCAGTCGAACCGACCGATTCCTGCGCTTTACTTTGATCTTCATGGTACTCAAGGAGATCATGTCGGTTCTGCCGGAGGTGTCGGTGCTGTTCAACAGCATGAGCGGCGAGATCCAATGGAGTCGTTGGTACTTCCTCTATAACTATGTCGGACTGTTACGCCTGTTCGCGGCGGCGCTCGTGCTGATCCTCGGGATCGTGTGGCTGGTCAAGCTGATCCGCTACATCGGCTTCCTGCGGCGGGATATGGTCTATCAGGAGTCCCTGCGTGATGCAGTGGGACAGTATATGGAGCTTCACCCGGATCATATGCCCTGCCGCGCGATCCGCAGTGCCGTCTTTTGGCTGGGTGCCGCGAGCATCCTGTGTGCCGACATTTTCGCGGACGGTGTCTCGGTTCTGCCGGATGCGGTGGCGGCCGCGTGTATCCTGGTGGCGGTGATCCTTCTGCGGCGAGCAGACCTCCGCGTGAATACCACCGTAGTGGCCTCTGTCGGCTTCCTTGTGACGAGTGCCCTTGCGGGGCTAAAGCGGTCTGCCTTCCTACATGAGTTGTGTGAAGGCAGTCTGATGAACCCCGAACAGTACACGGCAACACATAATTCCTATATGCTGGAAAACGCCGCCCGTATGCTCAAGGATCCGGACAGCCGTGCCGAGTTCTATCTGGTGTGCGGGCTGGTGGCAGTGGCGCAGGTCTGCCTGATCCTGACCCTCCTTTGCCTGCGGCGAACATTACACACCGTCATTGATCGGTACACCGGACTGCCTCGCGGACACGAGAACGACCCGCGCTTGGTCGGCGGGGATGAGGACATCCATGCCGCCCTGCGCCGCAGTCTGCTGATCTCCACGATCATCGGCTGTGTAGCGGCGGTACTTCCTGTCATCTATATACTGACCCTGCCTTATGCGGTGGGTACCCCCCTGCAGTTCTTCGCCACTTTCAACCTCATAGCCGATGCCGTCTTCGCCGTGTCCTTCATCAAGGTGATCAAGGATATTCGCGGTCAGATGGAAAATCGCTACCTGCTTGATTGATCCTTTTCCGTGCTTTGCATAAGCCGCCCCGAGGCGGTCGATACTGTAGCTAAGGCAGGGAATGCCCGTGCCGAAAAGAGGAAAGGATGGTGTCGACCTATGCAGAACAAGGAACAGAACAAGCCCGAGCAGTCCTCGGGAGAACAGCAGAGCAAGGCAGAGAATAAGTGCCGCGCCAAGGATCAGGCTCAGAACTCAAACAAGAATCAGAATCAGAATCGTCAGCCCTCTGCGTCCGAACAGAACGAGCAGAACGGCTGACCCGCCCGTCCTGTCCCGTGGTGGGGCAAGGAGCCATACCCGGGGGCTGTCCGCTGTCCAGGCGAACAGCCCCCGCAGGTGGTACATAGAAAGGATGATCTCATGACAGTGACAGACAATAAGAATCTGCAAGCGCGGTATCTCGCGGCCAAGCGTGCCCTGTTTGATCGGGTCTACGCAGACTTAAACGATCGTCAGCGGGAGGCCGTCTACACGACCGAGGGACCTCTGCTCGTGCTGGCGGGAGCCGGAAGCGGCAAGACCACCGTGCTGGTGCGCCGTATCGCCTTCATCATTCGGTACGGGAACGCCTACGCAAGCGATGTGACTCCCGCCGCCTTGACCGAGGAGCGGGTGGTCGAGCTGGAGGCGGCGGCAGACGCGGACTCCCCCCTGACCTCCGCCGAGATCGAGTCCGGCATCCTGCCGGAGTTCATCACCGATCCCTGCCCTCCGTATCGGATGCTGGCCATCACCTTCACCAACAAGGCCGCCGGGGAGATACGGGAGCGGCTGATCCGACAGCTGGGGGACGAGGAGATGGCGCGGGACGTCTGGTCGGGCACCTTCCACTCGGTCTGTATGCGGATGCTGCGCCGTGACGGTCACCGTATCGGGTACGACCGCTCCTTTACCATCTACGACACCGAGGATCAGAAGAAGACCCTCTCGGCCATCCTCAAGAGATTGCACATGGACGAGAAGCAGTTCCCGATCAAGACACTGCTCAACGCCATCGGGCGGGAGAAGGACAGCCTGCGTACCCCCGAGGATACCGCCGAGGCGGCCGGTTCCGACTACCGCGCCTCCAAGGTCGCCGCCGTCTATCGAGAGTATGCCGCCGAGCTGAAGCGATCCAACGCTATGGATTTTGACGACATCATCATGCAGACGGTGCGCCTCCTGCGGGAGTGCGACGACCTGCGGGAGTACTATCAGCGCAAATTCCGCTATGTCTGCATCGACGAGTACCAGGACACCAACCGTGCCCAACTGGAGCTGGCGGTCATCCTCTCGGGCGGCTACCGCAACCTGATGGTGGTCGGGGACGATGACCAGTCCATCTATAAGTTCCGCGGCGCGACCATTGAGAACATTTTGGGCTTTGATAGCCGCTATACCGATGCCAAAGTCATCAAGCTGGAGCAGAACTACCGCTCCACCGGCACCATCCTGCAGGCCGCTAACAGTGTCATCTCCAACAATGAGGGGCGCAAGGGCAAGAACCTCTGGACACAGGCCGGCATGGGGGAGCAGATCATCCTCCGCAAGACCGAGGATCAGGTGGCGGAGTCCCGCTCCATCGTGGACACCGTCAATCGCATGATGACTGAGGTGCGCCCCGACGGCTCCCGCCGCAGCTTCCGTGATTTTGCGGTACTCTACCGCACCAATTCCCAGTCCAGCTCGGTGGAGCGTGCTTTTGCCAAGAGTGCCATCCCCTACCGTATGGTGGGCGGCACCCGCTTCAACGACCGCAAGGAGATACGGGATGCCGTGGCCTACCTCCAGCTCATCAGCAACCACGCCGACCGTGAGCGTCTGCTCCGCATCATCAACGAGCCGAAGCGCAAGATCGGGGACAAGACACTGGAGGCAGTGCGACAGATCTCCGAGGAGCAGAGCTGTTCCTTGTTCGCGGTCATGGAGCAGGCCGACCGCTATCCCGCGCTCGCCCGCACCGCACCCAATCTGAAGGCCTTTGCCGACCTCATCCACGAGCTGACCCGCATAGCAGAGACCTCGGACATGGCGACACTGTTCGATGCGGTCATGCACAAGACCGGCTATATGCGGATGCTTCTGGAGAGCACCGAGAACGAGACCGAGCGCATCGAGAACCTCAACGAGCTCAAATCCAACATGATGGAGTACGAGCAGGCCAACGAGGAGCCGACCCTGGTCGGATTCTTGGAGGAGAATGCGCTGGTCGCGGATGTGGACAAGTACGACGACAAGGCTGACGCGGTCGTGCTCATGACCATACATAGTGCCAAGGGTCTGGAGTTCCCGGTCGTGTTCCTTCCCGGCATGGAGGACGGCATCTTTCCGGGGATGCAGACCATCTTAGGCAACCCCGGTGACATGGAGGAGGAGCGACGGCTGGCCTATGTGGCTCTGACTCGCGCCAAGGAGCAAGTCATCCTGATCCACGCCAAGAGCCGCATCTGGTATGGTCAGACCGTGTATAATCCCGTGTCCCGCTTCGTGGACGAGATCCCGAAGGAGCTCTTGAAGCAAGAGGATATGCAGTCGGTCATGCTGACCGGCAGCTCTGTCGAGGGAATCTCCGCCGACCGTAGCCACCGCCGCCGCACCCCGATGTATACCGACCGACTGACCGTCGGACAGCCCGTGACCGGTTCGTCCGGCGCACCGAATATGGCACAGCGCAAGGCGGACATCCAAACCTTCAAGCCGGGGGATCGGGTGGCGCACATCACCTTTGGCGAGGGCGTGATCCTCTCCGCCAAACCGATGGGTGCGGACATCCTGTTTGAGGTCATGTTCGACACGGCGGGCACCAAGAAGCTGATGGGTACCTACGCTAAGCTGAAGCGGGTGGAATAAGTTCATGCAGATCGTCGTAAAGCCATTTGATGCCCTGACAGTGCAAGAGCTCCACCGCATTTTCGCTGCGCGTGTATCGGTCTTTGTCGTGGAACAGCAATGCCCCTATCAGGAGGTAGACGATGCGGATCCAGTCTCCATCCATATTTGGCTGGAGGACGAGACCGGGCTGTTGGCCTATGCGAGGGTACTTCCCGCCGGAACACACTTCCCGGATGTCTCCATTGGGCGGGTCATTTCACTCAAGCGGCGTTGCGGGTATGCAAGTCGAGTCCTATGTGAGGCGATTCGGGTCGCATCCGAGCAGTTTTCCGCTACTCGTATCACATTGGAAGCCCAGACATACGCTCGTGAATTGTACGAAAAGGTCGGCTTCCGTCCGTCATCGGAGGAATACCTTGTGGATGGTATCCCGCATATCCGTATGGATATGGAACTGTAATACGCTTCTGCCCGCCCCGCGATCAGCGCGGGGCGGGCTTTTCGACAGGATTCACCCCCCTCGGGCGGGCGGCATATGCTGGCAGGGAATGACCGACTGCCGTATGCCGTCAGTAAGGAGGGGGTTTTCCCATGTCGTTGAACCATGCCGCAGAGGGGGCTGTCCGCTCTCTCCACACCGTCCGCCTGTATCTGCCGCTTGACCGTCTGCGCCCCGGTGAGGTCGGGCGCGTGACGGCTATCTCACCCGATTCCCCTCTGCGGGAGCGATTGGGGGATTTTGGCATCCTGCCGCCGTGCGCCCTGCGCTGTGAGCGGGTCAGCCTGTTCGGCGACCCGGTCGCCTACCGCATCCTGCCGTCGGACGGCAGTCCCGGCACCGTGATCGCCCTGCGCCGTCGAGATGCGGCGGCGTTGACGGTTTGTGTCCGCCGGCGTGTGCGCCTGCAGGCGCGGAGGGATATGCCGTGGGATTGAGGATATGGGGAAGTGGCGCGGGAGCGGCTCGGAGCACCCCTGCGCCGCTGGTGGTCATGGCAGGGAATCCCAACGTGGGCAAATCCAGCCTGTTCAATCGGTTGACGGGGGCGCACCAGCACACCGGGAACTGGACGGGCAAGACCGTCGGCTGTGCGGTGGGGTACCTGCGCCGCCGCCACGGGGAGGGGCGGAAGACCGTAGCGATAGTCGACCTGCCCGGCTGTTACTCCCTGTCCCCACGCTCCGAGGAGGAGCGAGCCGCCCTGACCTTCCTGCGGGCGGGAGCCGAGCGGATCGCGGGTGTCGTGGTGGTGTGTGATGCACAGAATCTGGAGCGAAACCTGCTCTTGGCGTTTCAGATGGAGTCTATCCTCCCGTGCGAGCGTATCTTCCTGTGTGTCAACCTGATCGACGAGGCCGAGGCGCAGGGGCTGACCCTGTCTGCCGAGGCACTGGAGGAGGCCGGTGGCCATCCGGTGATCCTGACCAGTGCCCGCACAGGGCGGGGCATGGAGGAGCTGCGCTCTCAGATATGCCGGTTGGCGAGACTGGGCGGTCTCCCGCAGGAGTGGTCGGCGGGTGAGCCGACGGAGGCCTCGGCGGCGGTCGAGCGGGCGAAGACCTGTGCGGCGGCGGCGCTGACCCGCCACGCGACTGCGGTCGAGTCCTCCGATACACCTCGTCGACATCGGATAGACATAGATCGCGTCCTTTTGCACAGGTGGCTGGCTCTGCCACTGTCGGTTCTGTTCTTGGCACTCATCCTCTGGCTGACTATCTCTGCTGCCAATCGCCCGTCGGCATGGCTGGCGGTCGGCTTTGAACGGCTCGGTGCTCTCCTGCATAGCGCGTTTGTCGGGTGGAACTGCCCTGCATGGCTGACGGGACTCCTCCTTGACGGCGTGTACGCCACGGTCGCGCGGGTGATCTCGGTCATGCTTCCACCGATGGCGATCTTCTTCCCGCTGTTCACCCTGCTCGAGGACGTGGGCATCCTGCCGCGCCTGGCGTTTTCCTACGACCGCTGTTTTCAGTCCTGCCGCGCCTGCGGCAAGCAAGCCCTGACCATGTGCATGGGGCTGGGCTGTAGTGCCGTCGGGGTGACCGGCTGTCGGATCATCGACTCCCCCCGTGAGCGCAGTATCGCCCTTCTGACCAATGCCTTCATGCCCTGCAACGGCAAGTTCTCCACCCTGATCGTCATGGCGGCGGTGCTCCTGCGGATGGCGGGGGTGGAGTCGGGGACGGGATTCCTCTCGGCTCTGCTCGTGACCGGACTTGTGATCCTCTGCGTGCTGGTCACGCTGGGGGTGTCCCGTCTCCTGTCGGGGAGCCTCTTTCGGGGGAGCCCTTCGGCCTTTGTTCTGGAGATACCGCCGTATCGGGTACCCAATATTCCCTCGGTACTGTTGCGCTCGTTGCTGGATCGTACCCTGTTCGTGCTGGGACGAGCGGTGGCGGCGGCGGCACCCGCGGGGGGATTGCTATGGCTCCTCTCGCAGGTGTCGGTAGGGGGGAGAAGCCTTCTTGCGGCTCTGGCGGGGTACCTCGACCCCATCGGCGGCCTCCTGTGTGTCAGCGGCGGGGTGCTGGTGGCACTGCTCCTGTCCCAGCCCGCCAACGAGCTGACCCTGCCCATTCTGCTGATGCTCCTGCAGAGCGGGAAGGGTCTGCCGGATATACCGACCGCGACCGACATGGCGGGCATTCTCACGACCGCCGAGTGGACGGTGTTCCATTGTGTGGGCTTTCTGCTCCTCTTTCTCTTCCATGTGCCCTGTACGACCACCCTCTTGACGGTCTACCGCGAGACCGGCAGTCTGCGGCGAACAGTCGAGGCGGCTCTCCTGCCGCCGATGGTGGGGGTACTGCTCTGCCTATGCCTGTCCTGCATCCGCATGGCGGTCGGGTAGGCGGGCAGACACACAAACAATTCTCTCCCAAACTGCATAAATCCGCCAAGGGTGGCAGAGACTATGAACGTACCCACGAAAGGCGGGGACGGCGCAATGTCTCCGTGTCGGCGGGCATACACAATCCGCAAAAAGGAGAGAGGATCACATGGAAAACAAGTACAGCACGGACAGCACCAAGAACAAGATCAAGGAGTTTTTTGGGAATCGAGCGGTCATGATCTCGCTGGTCACGCTACTTTTGGCAGTGGGGTTGATCGTGGCGGTCACGGTAGCCGCCAATCGCTCCCGTAAGCCCGCCGGTTTGGACGGGGCAACCTCGACCGAGAAGGCCACCGCGACCGACGACGGCAAGCAGGTCATGAATGGTGATGAGACACAGGCCAACTACAATTCCAACGGAACAGCCGACGGTCAGGTGGGCAACAACACCCCCGAGGAGCCGCTGACCCTGCAGCTGCCCGTAAGCGGTAAGCTGATGAAGGGGCATGATGCGACCCTGCAGGTTTATTCCAACACCATGGGGGACTACCGCGTACACCTCGGTCTGGACATCTCCACCCCCGAGAACGGAGCCGTGTGCGCGGCGGCTGACGGTAAGGTCAGCAAGGTCTGGACGGATCCGTTGATGGGTCAGTGCGTGGCGGTGGATCACGGCAACGAGCTGTTGACGGTCTACAAGAACCTGTCGGCTGAGCTGGCCGACGGCATTGCAGAGGGCAAGACCGTCAAGGCGGGACAGCAGCTGGGCAATGTCGGTGACAGTGCCATGCTGGAGATGGCCGAGGAGCCGCACCTGCACTTTGAGGTGACGGTCAAGGGCATCCAGGTGGATCCGCTGGAGTATTTCAAGCCGGATGACGTAACGGCACTGAAGGCCGCCGATGCCGATCAGGCCTTTGAGAGCGAGGCCGTGACCGGGGGCAAATGATCAAAATACGTGCAGGGGCTTCCTTTCAGGATGCCCCTGCGCGCCTGTAGCAAAAATATTGCAACAGGCTCTTGACGGGGGAGCTTTTTTGTGGTACAATATACTTGCGGGGGACTGTCCTGATCGGGCGGCTTCCCGACGATGACGCGGGATAAATCCTCGCGCCTCGAAGGAGTTTATGTGATGGAATATAAAAGACCGGAAAAGGGAAAACTATATACCGGCACCGGGGACAAGGGTCTGACCGCCCTCCTGCCCGGCTCACAGGTGTCCAAGGCCGACGAGCGTGTCGCCGCCATCGGGGATACCGAGGAGGCTGTGGCCGCGCTGGGGTTGGTGCGGAGCGCGACCGAGTGCCCCGACTTCGGCGGCAAGCTGACTCGCGTGCAGAAGACACTGCGTACTCTGGCGGCCGGACTTTCCGACCCGCGAAGCGGCAAGTATGTCTTTTCCGCTGAGGAGATCGCATTTCTTGAATCCGATATAGATCGTATGGCCGCGACCCTGGCCGACAAGCGCGGGAGCGACTGGCAGGATGCCCTGCCGGGTGGTGGGGAGCAGTCCGCAAGACTGGATGCCGCCCGAGCCGTTGTGCGCCGCGCCGAGCGGTCGCTGATCGCTATGGACAAGCGGTACGCCGCCCCGACTACGAGCAAGGTGTACCTGAATCGGCTGGGGGACTGGTTGCTGACCGCCGCACGGTATTCCGACCTTTTGCGGGAGGAGAAGCGGGAGACCCCCGCACCCGCCGCAACACCGGTAGCCGTGGTCGCGCCGTCTGCCCCTGCCGCAGAGGCTGTTCCGACGGTGGACTCGACAGTGGAGAATGTACTCAAGGCCGTCATGGCGCGGGTCGGCAGTGGCTCGGTGCTGGATCTGGCGCGGGCGACCCGCCTGATCGAGCTGATCGAGAAGAAGGCCCTCTCCGAGGGCAAGCAGGCCGTCATTGCCGTGGCCAATGCACAGGGCAACCCCGTGGCGGTACACGTCATGGACGGTGCCTACCTCGTCAGCTATGAGGTAGCGGTACGCAAGGCCTACACGGCGGCGGCGGTCAAGATGCCCACGGTCGAGCTGGCACAGCTGGTACAGCCGGGCGGAACCTTCTACGGTCTGCAAAATCTGGATCGCATCGTGACCTTTGGCGGCGGCGTGCCGCTATATGAGAACGGCGTGTTGGTCGGTGGCTTGGGGGTCAGTGGCGGCACGGGCGAGGAGGATCACGCGCTGGCCGCGTGGGGGGCTTCCTGCTTCCCGACGGTCTGATGATCCAATACATACTCTCGAACTTTTGGGAGACCTGCTGACCCCCGTCGCCTCGGGGGTCAGTTCATTTATGACCTTTATCCCCCGGCAGGACGGATCGGCTCGCCGGTAGACCCCATTCAATCATCAAAAAAGGAGCTATACACATGAGCATTCGTAAGATCACGGATCATCTCGTATATGTCGGCGCCTCCGACAGACGGCTGGCATTGTTTGAAAACGCATATCCCATCCCGCAGGGGGTGTCCTACAATTCCTACCTGCTGTTGGACGAAAAGACGGTTCTCCTGGACACGGTGGATCAGGCGGTCGAGACCACCTTCATGGCTTCCCTCGCCGAGGGTCTGGCAGGCAGGGAACTGGACTATGTGGTCGTCCAGCACATGGAGCCGGATCACGCCGCCACCCTTTGCACGGTGCTGAAGCACTGGTCAAATGCAACGGTGGTCTGCAACAAGAAGACCCTAACCATGATCGCGCAGTTCTTCCCGGGACTTGATCTCACGGGGCGCACCCATATCGTGGTCGAGGGAGAGGAGCTGTGCACGGGACAGCACACCCTGACCTTTGTCATGGCACCGATGGTGCATTGGCCTGAGGTCATGTTGACCTACGACAAGACCGAGGGGACGCTCTTCACGGCAGATGCCTTCGGGAGCTTCGGCACCCTATCCGGCAACCTCTTTGCCGACGAGGCGGATCTGGACAGCGGGTATATGGATGAGATGCGCCGCTACTACACCAATATCGTCGGCAAGTACGGAGTACAGGTGCAGGCTCTGCTCAAGAAGGCGGCGGGGCTGGACATCCACCGCGTCTGCCCTCTGCACGGCTACATCTGGCGGCAGGATATGGGCATCCTCTTGGAAAAGTACGACCTCTGGAGCCGCTATCAGCCGGAGGAGAAAAGTGTCCTGATCGCCTACGCGACGGTCTACGGCGGGACACAGGCGGTAGCCGAGCTGTTGGCGGGCTACCTGGCCGAGGCAGGGGTCAAGCACATTCGTATGTTCGATGTGTCGGCGACCCACCAGTCCTATGTGCTGGCCGAGGCCTTCCGCGCCTCCCACGTCGTCTTTGCCTCCACGACCTACAACAACGGCATTTTCGTCAGCATGGAGAACCTTCTGCATGACCTGGTGGCTCACAATTGGCAGGGGCACACCGTCGCGCTGATCGAGAACGGCAGCTGGGCACCCGCCGCCGGAAAGCTGATGCGGGAGCTGCTGACCCCCCTCAAGAATACCACCTTGCTGGAGCCGACACTGACCATCCGCTCCCGCCTGGCTCCCGGGCAGGAGGAGGCCGTCCGTGCGCTGGCCGAGCAGATCGCGGCTTCGGTGCTGGGCTGATCGCCTTATCGGCTACCAACTATCAACGAAATACTCACCGAAACGGCGGGGGTTCTGCGGAACCTCCGCCGGCTTTGTGTATGGAGTGAACCAGCCCCGAAAAATCCGCCGCCCTCCCTTGACAACCCCTGCCGAATATGGTACAATATATTCGATAAAACAGGGAACAAAGGGGGATATAGACAGTGACCGAACCAATGAACGCAGGTGGCGGTGTGACACGGCCGCTGTGTCGCCCCCTTTTCCTCGTGTTTGACGGCATGGACGGCAGCGGTAAGAGCACTCAGATGCGCCTGCTGGCCGACCGCCTGCGGGAGGAGGGCATCCCGGTCGTCACGACCGCCGAGCCGACCGACTCTCCGGACGGGAAACGCCTCCGTCAGGCTCTGGCAGGGCAGATCCCCGCCGGTGCTGAACAGCTGGCGGCTCTGTTCCTGCAGGATCGCATCGGGCATAATCTCGGCAAGGACGGCATCGAGGCCTGCCTCGCGGCGGGCAAGACGGTGCTGTGCGACCGCTACTACTATTCCTCCATCGCGTATCAGGGTGGAGAAGACCCCGTCCGCCGTGCATGGGTCGCCGACATGAACCTCAACTGCCCCGCCATCCGCCACCCGGATGCCTGCTTCCTCTTCGATCTCGACCCACAGGCCGCCATGCATCGCATCACGGCTCGTGCCGGCCTGACGGCTCCCGAAATATATGAGACCCTGGAACAGCAGACCGCCATCCGTGCCCGCTTTAGCCGAATGCGAGAGAGCCTGCCCGCCGGGGAGCGGATATGGCAGGTGGATGCCGCCGATACCCTGCAGAACATCCGCAAGCAGATATACAGCATCTGGCACGCGCTGGCCTATCCCGAGGCTGACAAGTAGTACCCCATAAACTATACATAAAAAAGGAGAGATCAAAATGGCAATGCTTGCAAAGACACCCCCTATGGGCTTTAA
>CAYXBU010000044.1:0-18567 GCA_964463245.1 uncultured Clostridium sp.
GACGAATTTTCTGACTGCGCAATTGAGCAAAAAGAATTGTGCGGTGGTGCCTTAACACCCGTCCCGCTTTACATCATCTTCCTGTATGCCGCCATATGCGACAGCGCGGGGCGCAAGGCGTGGTACAACAGCGGGGCGCAGATCATGGCGAAGCAGGCATTGATAGCCGAGGCGGGGAGCTTGGCAGCCAGCACGGCAAGGGTCGCATCCCACCCGACCTGATAGACGACCCCCTGCTTGACCAGGTGCTTGAGCATATAGAGGGCGACATACGTCCACGCGCCCGCGACGGATGCCACCACCGAGAGGACGACTCGCAGGGAGGGGGTGACCCTGTGGCGGGGGGAGAGGATCAGCCCGGCGACCGCCGCCATGGCGAATTTGGAGGCGAAGGTGATCAGGATATCCTCCACATTATAGCCGCCCAGCAGGTCGGTCAGAGCCGAGCCGAGCCCGGCGGCCAGCCCGCCCGTGACGGGGCCGAACAGCATCCCGGAGAGGATGCAGAGAGTATTGCCGAAGTGCACCTTGGAGCTGAGGAGGGGGATCGCCAGCTTGGAGGCGGCGAAGATCAAGGCCGCCATCACGCCGACAAAGGCGATACGGCTGATCGCCGCAGACCGCCGTGCGGCAGGGCGGGTATGGGTAGATGGGCTCATGGAAATGACCTCCGATCGAAAATGCGATAATAACATATGATTATTTACAGAATGTGGCTTGTATGGGCTGACGGTATCTATTATAATCGGATATGGTATTCTGTAAAGCACCAAAAATCATTATTTTGATAATACCAGACGGAGGACGAGCGGGTGTTTCTGTATGATCTGGAGTCGGCGGCGGGGAAGTCGCTGTACGAGAAGCTGACCGGCTGTATACGGCGGGACATATTGGAGGGACGATTGGCGGCGGGGGCACGCCTGCCCTCCAAGCGGACGGCGGCGACGGCGCTGGGGTTGAGCGTGGTGACGGTCACGGCGGCCTACGAACAGCTGTTGGCGGAGGGGTACTTGGTCAGTCGGGAACGGCGGGGGTACTATGTGGCGCAGGTGGAGCAGTGGGAACTGCACCCGACCTCGGTCGCCCGACCCACGCCGCCGACACCGGTCCTGCCCCCTGCCGAGCCCGAGGAGGCCGCGCGGGAGCCGATTTTGGATCTGGTGGAGAACCGCATTCCCGCCGAGCTGTTCCCGCTGTCGGTCTGGGAGCGATTGACCGCGCGGGTCTGGCGGGAGCAGGGGCAGGCCTTGCTCTGCCGCACCGACGGGCAGGGGCTGCCGTCCCTGCGCGCCGCCATACGGGACAGCCTGTATGAGAGTCGGGGCATCCGCACCGAGGCCGAGCGGATCCTGATCAGCGCGGGGAACGAGCAGCTGTACGCTCTGCTCCTGACCCTGCTGGGGCGGAATCGGGTATACGGCGTGGAGGAGCCGGGCTATCCGCTGATCGCGCGGCTGTACCGAGAGAATGGGGCGCGGGTCTGCCCCTTGCCGCTGGACGAGGGCGGGGTGATCCCGTCCGAACTGTACGCATCGGGGGTGCAGGTACTGCACATATCCCCCTCCCACCACTTCCCGACCGGGACGGTCACGCCAGTCGGGCGGCGGCAGGAGCTTCTGTCCTGGCTGGAGGGCTCGCCCGACCGCTACATCATCGAGGACGACTACGACAGCGAATTTCGCATGGCGGGGCGACCCATTCCGTCCCTGCAGAGCATGGATCGGACGGGGCGGGTGATCTACATCAACACCTTCACCAAGACGGTCGCCCCCTCCCTGCGGATGGGCTACGCCGTCCTGCCCGCGGGCATCTGTGCGGTCTATCGGGAGCGGCTGGGCTTCCTGTCCTGCCCGGTAGCGGTGTCGGAGCAGGCGGTGCTGGCGGCCTTCATTGCGGACGGCTCTCTGACACGGCACATCAACCGCACCCGCACTCGCACCCGCCGCGTGCGGGACGAACTGATCCGTGCGCTGGCATCCTCCCCTTGCGCATCGCGCTACCGTGTCTCGGCGGCCGACGGCGGCCTGCACTTCCTGCTCCATGTGGACACCGACCTGTCGGACGAGTCGCTCTGCCGTGCCCTGGCCGACCTGGGCGTGCGCGTCCGCAGCCTGCGGGACTACTTTGACCGCCCCCCGCATACCGATACACATACCCTCGTGGTCGGCTACGCCGGTCTCCCCGCCGCCGCCGTCGCCGAGCTGGTGCAGCGGTTGGATATGGTGGTGGAGAGGTGAGGGGCGGAAGAGCGAAGGAGCGAGGAGAATCGAAAGATGCGCCGGGGGACTCTTTCAAGAGTCCCCCGGCGCATCCTTCGTATCCCCTTGCATCTTACACCCTCATCGCCGCCACTTGGTCAGCATCGGGGGTGACGTAGGCTGTCCAGTTGGTATGGTAGATGACCAGTCCGGGTTTCCCGCCGGGGACTTTCTTGACGTATCGCGCTAAGAGGTAGTCCACCGGGACTTGAACGCCGCCGGCGGCGCGGGAGAAGTGGGCGGCGATACAGGCGGCGGCGGTGAAGTCCTCGTCCCCCGGCTCGCGGCCGTCGGTCACCAGCAGGACGTGGGAGCCGGGCACGCCCTTGGCGTGGAACCAGTAGTCGTTCTTCTCGGCCAGCTTATGGGTGATATACTCGTTTTGCAGGTTATTCTTGCCGCAAAGGACGGTAAAGCCGCCCGGCGTGCGGAATTTGGCGTAGGCGGGGGCGGGCTGCTTGCGGGGCGGGGCATAGCCCTTCATGCGGGAGGCGTAGCCGGAGCGGTACAGCTCGTCCCGTATCTCGGCCAGATCGGCGGTAGTCTCGGCGTGGGTCAGGGAGTCGAATATGGTATAGACGTAGGCCAGCTCGGTCTCCCCCAGCTCGATCTGCCGCGACAGCTCCACCCGCGCGTTGCGCGCCTTGGCATACTTCTTGTAGTACCGCTGGGCATTCCCCGCCGGAGTCAGCCTCCTGTCCAGCGTGATGATCACCGTGCCGTACTCCCCCGTAGCCTCGTTCCATACCTCGTAGTCGGTCAGTTCGACCTGCTCCGACCCGCGCTCCAGACGGTACAGGTTGGCGGTGATGAGATCTCCGTACCGCTTGTAGTCGGCGGCTTTCTCGCAATCTGCCAGTTCGGCGCGCTGGAGTTCCAGCTTCTTCTTGATGCGGGACTCGGCATGGGTCAGCAGGCGCAGGATGTCGGATGCCCGCTGATGCAGGCGCGCGTCCTTGTCCCGACTTTCAAACCAGGTGTCCAGCATCTGCCACGCCTGCTCGCAGGGGCGCAGCTCCATTGTGTCGTATTGGGTCAGCGGCAGGAAAGCGTACTCTACCGGCTTGCCGTTCTCCAGGACCATGCAGGGCGCGTAGTCGCTCTCCCGAATGCGCCGCATGACCGCATCAAAGCCCCGCCAGAGGGTGGCGGCATCGGCGTAGCGGGCGGGGGTATCGGTGTGGCGGGTGGCGATGTAGACCATCTCCCGCGCCACCGCCGCGGATATGCCGCAGTAGGTGGACAGGAGGAACTTGTCCAGCGGCCGCTCGGGCGGCTGGGCGGCATAGGCCGCCTCGAAGTCCGCGTAGCTGACCGCCAGCGGATCCTGCTTGTCCTGCGCGGGAGGCTGCTCGTAGATCATGCCCGGCAGGATCTGTCGCTTGGTGCTGGTGGTGAAGTCCACCGCCTTGAGTGCCGAGACGATACGCAACCGCCCGTCCGGGGCATCCGGCTTGGCATCCTCGGCAAAGATCAGGTTGGAGTACTTGCCCATGACCTCCGCGATCAGGTAGCGGCGGCAGGCAAAGCCCATCTCGTCCCGCGTGTCGAAGGTCAGCGTGGCCGCCCGCTCAAAGCCGTTCTGGACGATGTCCGCCAGCTTTGCTCCCGTCAGATACTTGCGTAAGAGCATACAGAACATGGGAGCCTGCTGGGGATTCTCGCGAGTCAAGCCCGTGAAGCCGATGCGCGGGTTGGCTCCCGCGTTGATCAGGAGCCGACGTCCCCCTGCAAAGGAGCGTATCTGCAGGATGATCTCGTCCCGCTCGGGCTGCATGACCCGCTCGATCCGCCCGCCCAGCGCACTCTCGCGGATCTCGGCTACCATGCAGGCCAGCATTCCGGCATCAAATGCCATGGATCAAGCCTCCTCCGCGCCGAACAGTGCGGCATCCACATTGTCCAGTGAGTCAAATACCATGTCGGGGCACTGCTCCTCCGGAACCGAGATCAGATCTTCCTCGGTGGTCTCGCCGGTCAGCACCAGCACCGAGGTCACGCCGTGCTGCGCGCCCAGCGCGATGTCGGTGTACAGTCGATCCCCGAAGATGCACATATCCTCGCGCCGAATGCCCGTGACCTCCTCGATCATGTCCACCACCTCGCCGTAGGGCTTGCCCAGGAAGCGCGGCTCCACCCCTGTGGCGGCGGTCAGGAATGCGGCGATCGCCCCGCTGTCGGGGATGGCACCCGTGTCGGTGGGGCAGTTGAGATCGGGGTGTGTGCAGAGGTAGAGCGACCCGCCCCGAATGAGGCGGCAGGCGTTGTCCAGCTTGCGGTAGGTCAGTTCGGTATCAAAACTGGAGACCACGATGTCGGCATACGGCTCCTCCCCGGTCAGGAGCGGGATGCCCGCCTCGCGGAAGTAGCCGCTCAGCTCGTCGGTGCCGACCAGGTAGACCGACTTCCCGGGGTGATGCTTCTTGAGGTAGGCCACGGTCACGTCGGCCGAGGACATGATCTCCTCCGCCGTAGGCTCAAAGCCCAGGCGGGTCAGCTTGTCCACATAGAAATCCGTGGAGTGGGAGGCGTTGTTGGTGAAGAACAGCACCTGACGCCCGCTCTCCCGCAGGTGGCGGATGAAGCGGATGGCGTAATCGAATATGATCTTGCCCAGATAGATGGTACCGTCCATGTCGAAGATGAAGAGCTTCTTGGTGCTCAGCTCGTCGGCGGGCGGATTTTTGCATACGAGGGTCTCGGTATCGGTGGTATTCACGGTTCTGTCTGCCTTTCCTTACAATAAATATGTTACCAGCGTATCTCTTTCTGCGCTACAGTATACCACATTTCGGGAGGAAATGCAAGGGGGAGACACAAGTTATTTTGTGAGGTGACTTGGGCGAGCGTTTTCCCCCGCGTGGCTGTGCCCAAACCCCGTCCCTCGTCATACACTGGGAGAGAACGCCGTATCGGTCGGCTCGTGCTGACACCCGCGCACAGATACACAGAATCAATCGGAAAGGAAGCCTTCACGCGCGAAGGCCACGGTCACGAATATGCAACAGAATCCGCAGAGCACCCGCGACCTGCCCCCCTTGGGCGCAGACGGGGTCGCAGATCCGGTCACAGACCCGGTCACAGACCCGGAAGCCCCCGAGGTGGGGGCGGGATCCCCCTACGAGGACATGACCGGCGAGGGGCGCATCCTCTTTCAGGTCACAACGGCCGGCGGAGCCATCCCGCTCCCCGGTGCACAGATCACGGTGCGGAAGCACCTGCCCGACGGGATCGTCCCGCCCGACGGGGACACCCTCGCTGTCCTCTACAGCGGGCGGGACGGCAAGACCGACACCCTGCCGCTCCCCGCCCCGACCCGCTCGCTCTCCATGGAGCAGGCACCGCCCGCCTCCCCCCTGCCCTTCGCCCTGTACAACGCCGAGGCCATCCTGTCCGGCTACTATCGGCAGGAGTACACCCGCATCCCGATCTTTGACGGCGTGACCTCCATCCAGCGGGTGGATCTGGTGCCGTTGCCCTCCTCCGCCCTGCCGGACAGCATCGGCGAGCCGCGGCGGGACATCAACGAGGGCGTGTCCCCCCTCCTGTGAGTCGGAAAGGAGCAGCTTATGCCAAGCGGATCACCCTTCATTCCCGAGACCATCACGGTGCACCTGGGGGTTCCCGGCGACAACTCCCCCAATGTAACGGTTCCCTTTCAGGATTATGTCGCCAACGTGGCCTCCAGCGAGATATACCCCACCTGGCCGGAGTCCGCCATCCGCGCCAATATGCTGGCGCAGATCTCCTTTGCGCTCAACCGCGTGTACACCGGCTACTACCGCGCGCGGGGCTACCCCTTCGATATCACCAACTCCACCCGCTACGACCAGTATTTCGTCAACGGGCGGGATATATTTGAAAATATCGAGCGGCTGGCCGCCGAGCTGTTCAACACCTACATCCGCCGCGCGGGGAGCGTCGAGCCGCTGTTCGCCCAGTATTGCAACGGCACCACCGTCACCTGCGCCGGGCTGTCCCAGTGGGGGTCGGTGGACTTAGCGCGGGCGGGCTATACCCCCTACCGCATCCTGACCAACTACTACGGGAGCGATATTGAGCTGGTGCAGAATGCCCCGGTCGGCGCGGTGGAGAATACCGCCCCCACCCCGTCGCTCCGCCTCGGCTCGGCCGGAAACGACGTGCGCCTGCTCCAGCTGCGGCTCAACCGCATCTCCAACAACTATCCCAATATCCCCAAGATCCCTTACGTCAACGGCATTTTTGCCTCCGAGACCGAGGAGGCCGTCAAGGTCTTTCAGGAGACCTTTGACCTCTCCCCCGACGGCGTGGTCGGCTCGGCGACCTGGTTCGCCGTGGAGCGCATCTACGCGGCGGTCAAGCGGCTCAACAGTCTGAACTCAGAGGGGCTTACCTTCTCGGAGGTCAGCAACCAGTTCCCCGAGGTACTGCGTATCGGGGATGCCAACACCGGGGTCTCCCTCTTACAATACTATCTGGATGTCCTGTCTGTCTACTATGACGATATCCCCTCACCGGCCGTGGACGGGATCTTCGGACAGGAAACACAGAACGCCGTCTTCGCCGCGCAGGCCGCGCTGGGGCTCCCCGTGGACGGCGTGGTCGGGGAGCAGACCTGGAACGCCGTCGTGAATGCCTATCAGGGCATTCTGGATACTATCCCCGTGCGGTACACCGAGGGGAATGTCATCCCCTTCCCCGGCACCATCCTGCGGGAGGGGGACGAGTCGGACAGCGTCCGCGTCCTCCAGGAATACCTCGCCTATATCGCCGCCTACGTCCCCGAGATCCCCGCTACCAGCCCCACCGGCTACTTCGGTACCCGTACCCGCGCCGCCGTTGAAGCTCTCCAGTCGGCCTACGGCCTGCCGGTCACCGGCTACGTCAACGCCATCACCTGGAGCTATATCACCGACCTCTACAGCGACCTCTTTGTCGGCAACCGCCTCGCCGCAGGGCAGTACCCCGGTTTTGCGGTGGGGGAGTAGCATACAGCGGCAGTTGTAATTCCGTTCAGGAATTTTCCCCCCACAAAAAAACCATATAAGGAGAATCCCATGTCCAACACCACTCATCCCAACCACGCGCCTGCGTTGCGGCAGGTGCAGAGCTGTCTGCGGCGGTTGTCCTACACGGATGCGTCCATTCCGCCGCCGCCCATAGATGGTATAAGCGGGAGCGTCACCGAGGCCGCCATAGCGGCATTTCAGGAGAGCTACCACCTCCCCGTGACCGGCAGTGTCGATGCCGCCACCTGGGAGGCACTGCACACGGCCTGCGCCGAGAATGCCGCCCTGACCACCCCCTCGCTCCCCATCTTTCTTTTTCCGCGCACCCCCATCGGATATACGGTGGCGGCGGGGGACGAGGGCGCACTGGTGGCGGTCATCCAACACTTGCTGCGGGAGACCCTGCTCGGCTTCGGGCAGGATGCCGCCGACCTGACCGTCTCCGGACTGTTCGACCCCGCTACCGAGACCGCCGTCCTCACTTTCCAGCGTATCCACCGCCTGCCCGAGACCGGTCGCGTCAACACCGCGACCTGGAACCGCCTCGCTGAGGAGCAAAACAACCGCTACCGCGAGCGACAAACATTCACATCCCCCAGATCCCCTTCAAGCACTTTCATGAATTGACTATTATCAAGGGAAGGTTTCGCTACAGCACTACTACTCTTACACTGCCTATGCTTTCACAAAGGAACATATTTGCAGTCGCCTTCCTGACAATAAAAGTTCTTGAAAGAAGGGGGCGCGGGGGGGAGAAACCTTCTTTCAAGAAGGTTTCTCCCCCCGCAAACAAATCCGTATCGATTACCTACACCCGCTGTCCACGCGGAACTGGAGGTTATAGAGGTCGCTGTAGAGGCCGCCCATGGCCATCAAGGAGTCGTGGTCGCCCAGCTCCTTGACCTGCCCATCGGCGATGACGGCGATCTTATTCGCGTTCTTGATGGTGGAAAGGCGGTGCGCGACCACGAGGGTGGTACGCCCGCGGCAGAGCTCGTCCAGAGCCTGCTGGATGAGGATCTCGGTGGTATTGTCCAGTGCGCTGGTGGCCTCGTCTAAGATCAGGATCGCGGGATCCTTGAGGAACACCCGCGCGATGCTCAGCCGCTGCTTCTGCCCGCCCGAGAGCCGCACACCGCGCTCCCCGATGACGGTATCGTAGCCCTGCTCCAGGGACATGATGTACTCATGGATATTGGCGCGGCGAGCGGCCTCCTCCACCTCGGCCTGAGTCGCATCCAGCCGCCCGTAGAGGATGTTATCCCGAATGGAGGCATTGAACAGGTATATATCCTGCTGGACGATACCGATATTCCGCCGCAGGGACTCGGCAGTGATGCCATGCAGCTCGCGGCCGTCGATGCGGATCTCGCCCTCGGTGTAGTCATAAAAGTGCGGGATCAGGTGGCAGATGGTGGTCTTACCGCCGCCCGAGGGACCGACCAGCGCGAAGGTCTCCCCGGGGTGGATGTCCAGGTTCACATGATCCAGCACCGGCTTGCCGTCCTCGTAGCCGTAGGTCAGGTCGCACAGCTCGATGTGCCCCTCGACCGACTCAAGAGGTGTCGCGCCGGGCGCGTCCTGCTCCACAGGCTGATCCATGATTTCCAGAAACCGCTCAAAGCCGGTCACGCCGTTCTGGTACTGCTCCATGAAGTTGACTAAGGTCATGACGGGGGAAATGAACAGGCCGACCGAGGTGACGAACACGGTGTAGTCCCCGATGGGCATGGAGGCCGTGTCCCCGCCGAGGGCACCGAACAGGATCAAGCCGCCCCCCACCAGCACGATGACATTGAACACATCCGTGATGAAGGAGGTGGAGGCGTGGAACTGCCCCATGGCGCGGTAGGCCTCGGAGCGCGCCTGCACGAACTCGCGGTTGCCCTCCTCGAACTTCTCCTCCTCTTTGGCCTGATTGGTGAAGGCCTTGGTCACGCGGATGCCGGAGATACTGCTCTCCAGTGAGGCGTTGATCTGCGCCACCGCCGCACGGCTCTTCTGGAAGGCCTTACGCATCTTGCGGCGCAGGATCATGGCCGCCGCCAGCAGGAAGGGCACGCAGATGAAGATGGTCAAGGTCAGCTTCCAGTTGATGGTACATAGGTACACGAAGGACACGATGATGGACACCGAGGATATGATGATATTCTCGGGACCGTGGTGCGCCAGCTCGCTGATGTCCATGAGGTCGTTGGTCATGCGGGACATGATCTTGCCGGTCTCGTGGTTGTCATAGAAGCTGTAGGGCAGACGCTCCAGGTGGCGGAACATATCCGAGCGCATCTGCGCCTGCATCCGCACCCCCATGACGTGCCCGTAGTACTGGATGAAGTAGTTGAGCAGCATCCGCAGGATATACAGCAGCAACAGCCCGACACCGTAGAGCACGATGGTCTTGTATTTCTGATTGGGGATCAGATCATTGAGCATCCTGCGGGTCAGGATGGGGTAGAGGATGCCCACCATGGCCACCGTCAGCGCGGCCAGCATATCCAGAATGAATAACCGCCGATGGGGACGGTAGTAGGCAATAAATCGCTTGAACATAGGGATCACTTCTCCTTTCCTGTATTGCACCGTGGGCGGCACCCGCGCATACACTGTCATGATCCACACCGAAAGGCAGGTGACGCGTGTGAAGATCATTCTCGTCCGTTCTCCGGGGCTTCTCTCGCCGCTTCTGCGGCGGATATGCGGCATCCCCAAGGAGCCGCGCCGGAAGAAGCGCGCCCGGTGAGGGGCGGCGGGGCAGGCCTCACCCTTTGCAAAAGCCCGGCGCACGGAGCTGGCTCCGTCGCCGGGTCACGTTTCTTTTTGGGGGCTCCGTTGCCTTATTCGGCAGGCTCGTCCACCACCAGCGGCGCGAGCTTCTCCATCAGCGACTCGACCTTCTCGCTGTTGTGGAAGGTCAGCTTGACAGGCTTACGCAGGTCAAGGCTGAAGATACCCAGCAGAGACTTGCCGTCCACCTTGTAGCGGCCGGATTCCAGATCGACATCCCCGTCGTATGCGACCAGGGTGTTGACCAGCGCGTACACGTCGTCGATCTCGTTGAGCTTGATGTACAGGGATTTCATGGTTGCACCATCCTTTCACTTGCCCGCGCCTTGCACGGGCGCACAGAAAAACTTCTCGTACATATACCATTATAGCCTGTTTTGATGGATTATGCAAGATGTCAGAAGGACGAAATTGAGCTGTTTTTCCCCACTGTATTTGCACATATTGCACAAGCGAACAGCGCATCCGCCCGGTGCCGCCTCGCCCGCGCTTTTCCACATGGCGGCGCAGAAGTTTTCCACAGGCTGTTGAAAAGCGTGTGGAGAAATCCGATCTTCTCTGCCGTGAGGCTGTCAAAAAACGTTTTTTCGGCAGACCTCGACGGAAAACGACTGGCTTTTCCTGTGGAAAACTCCTGCGAGCCATTCGTTGCATAGTGCCGCCGCCCACCGTGCATACTACCTGTGGGTACATGACAGAATGCCGGGAAAGTTCTTGAAAGGGGTACAGGGGAAAAATGAACACGAACAAACTCGCAGACAGCCTTGAGAGCATTGAGAAGACGGCGTCGGTGGTCGCCGAGGGGAGTCGGGAGT
Organism: uncultured Clostridium sp.; assembly: GCA_964463245.1. Lineage (GTDB taxonomy): Bacteria > Bacillota > Clostridia > Oscillospirales > CAG-272 > CAMEON01. Next base: position 10,849 of record CAYXBU010000044.1, read on the forward strand.
CGGTGTACTGTTTATCGGTGATCGGGCAGATCGAGGGGCACTACCTGCTGCCGGAGGGGCAGAAGGCGACCAAGTACGAGCAGGTGATCCCCCTCTTAGTATCGGTGGAGGAGGACGACCGGATGGACGGTCTGCTGGTGGTGCTCAATACGATGGGCGGGGACGTGGAGGCGGGGCTGGCGTTAGCCGAGCTGATCGCCTCCATGCACAAGCCCACGGTGACACTGGTACTGGGGGGCGGGCACTCCATCGGGGTACCGCTGGCGGTCGCGGGCAAGACCTCCTTCATCGTCCCCTCTGCCACCATGACCCTGCACCCGGTACGCATCAGCGGGACTGTCATCGGCGCCCCGCAGACCTACCGCTACTTTCAGGATATGCAGGAGCGCATCACCTCCTTTGTCTGCTCCCACAGCCGTATCGGCGCGGATCGCTTGCAGGAGTTGATGATGCGCCCCGACCGCTTAGCGAACGATGTCGGAACGGTGCTGGAGGGCAGGGAGGCGGTGGAGCTGGGGCTGATCGACCGCATCGGGGGTCTGGATGCCGCACTGGACTGTCTGCGAGGCATGATCCGTGCATCCAGGGAGACCGAGCCGACCACCTGATCCCCGCCGGATGGCTCCCTTGGGCAGACCGCCCCGTTTGCCGAGAGTGAAGTCGTCGGATTTTGTTCCTTTCGTCACTTGACAGGCGGGGCGGGCTTTGGTATAATACAGGCAATAGTACGCATACTGCCACCGGGCAGTGTGGCGTTTGAGTCCCGCCCCCGGGGAGCCGAACGCCCGTCCCCCATCGTCAGGTCGCGGCCACAGGCCGGGAAGATGGGGCACGGGCGTTATTTTTTTTGACGGAGGTATTGCCCCATGAAAGCATCTCTCAAGTCCATCTTTCCGCCCCTGCCTCGCTTCCACGCGGCGGATCTTATCCTGTTCGGCGGGTCGGTCGCGCTGATCTTAGGCTCGTTCTTCCTATTTCACCAGTCGGATGTGCTGTCCCTGATCGCCTCGCTGGTCGGGGTCACCTCCTTGACTTTCTGCGCCAAGGGGCACCCCATCGGGCAGATGCTCATGATCGTCTTCGCCATCCTCTACGGGATCATATCCTACGAGTGCGCCTACTACGGTGAAATGATGACCTATGTCGGGATGTCCCTCCCCATGGCGGTGGTCTCGCTGATCAGCTGGATGCGGCACCCGTATGCGGGCGACCGCTCGCAGGTAGCCGTGCGGAAGATGAAACCCGCCGACTGGTGGATCATGGTGGGGCTGAATGTTGTCGTGACGGTCGCGTTCTGGTTCATTTTGGGGGCACTGGGCACCGCCAATCTCCTGCCCAGCACCATCTCGGTGACCACCAGCTTCGGCGCGGTGTTCCTGACGGCGCGCCGCTCCCCGTGGTACGCGCTGGTCTATGCCGCCAACGATGTCGTCCTGCTGGTGCTCTGGGTGCTGGCTGCGCTGAAGGATCCGTCCTACATATCCGTCATCGTGTGCTTCGTCGTGTTCCTCTTGAACGACCTCAACGGCTTCCGCAACTGGCGGCGCATGGAAAAGGCGCAGGGCAAGTAAGCACCCTGCGCTGCGGGATGCGGGTCATCCCCGCTTCAAAAAACTTTGCAACAGCGGACTCTTCGGGGCACCGAACAGCTCCTCCGGCGTGCCGACCTCCTCGATGATGCCGTTGGCCATGAAGATGACCCGATCCGCCACACTGCGGGCGAACTCCATCTCGTGGGTGACCACGATCATGGTGCTGTCACGGGATTTCAAGCCGCGTATGACCGAGAGCACCTCGTCGGTCAGCTCGGGGTCAAGGGCGGAGGTCGGCTCGTCAAAGCAGAGGATGTCGGGGGAGAGTGCCAGTGCCCGCGCGATGGCGACCCGCTGCTGCTGACCGCCCGACAGCTGTCCGGGGTATTGATCCAGCTTGGCGGTCAGGCCAACGCGGTCAATGAGGGCGCGGGCGCGGGACTCGATCTCCTCGGCGGTGCCCAGCTTCCGGAGGGTGGGTGCCAGCGTGACATTCCCCAGCACCGTGTACTGCGGGAACAGGTTGAACTGCTGAAAGACCAGTCCGAAGTGCCGCCGTGCCGCCCGCACCTCGGCATCTCGCTGACGGCGACCGTTCAGGGCGGCGGCATCGAATATGACCTCGCCGTTGACAGCGATGCGACCGGTGTCGGCGGTCTCTAAGAAATTGAGGCAGCGCAAAAGGGTGGTCTTGCCGCCGCCGGAGGAGCCGATCAGAGCCAGCACCGAGCCTCGCTCCAGCGAGAAGCTGATATCCTGCAGGACCCGTGTCTTGCCGAAGGATTTGCCAAGGCCGCTGACCTCCAGGGCGGGAGTCGTGTTTTGCATAAGGGTTCCTTTCGTGGTTGGGTTTTGGGGATAAGGCGGTCTTGCGCGACACTCGGTCACAGCGAGAACCGCGCCATGCGCTTCTCCAGCTTATTGAAGAGGATGGTCAGCGCACCGCTGAAGATCAGGTAGTAGACGGCGGTAAAGAACAGCGGCCACATGGCACCCGAGATACCGCCCGAGCCTTTCATAAACGACTGTCCTGCCCAGATGATCTCCTGCAGGGCAATGATGCGGGAGAGGGAAGTGTCCTTGACCAGCGTGATGATCTCATTGGACAGGGGCGGCAGGATGCGCTTGACCATCTGCAACAAGGTCACGCGGAAGAATATCTGTCCCCGCGTCATCCCCAGCACCTGCCCTGCTTCGGTCTGCCCGCGCGGCACCCCTTGGATGCCGGCGCGGAATATCTCCGAGAAGTAGCAGGCGTAATTGAAGATGAAGGCTACCGCCGCCGCCGTAAAGCGACCGGTCTCCCCCGTCCCCCAGATATTGTTCCCGAAGACCATGCCGGGGAAGTAGTAGATGATGATCAGCTGGATCATCAAGGGGGAACCGCGCACGATCCATATGATGCCGCGAAGCAACCAGGACAGCGGCTTGAAGCGGGACATACTCCCCGCGCAGATCAGGAGTCCCAGCGGGATCGCGCCGAGGAGCGTGATCCCGAACAGACGCAGAGTCTGCAAAAAGCCCTGATTCAGCGCGGTGAATACCGTCGGGAATTGTTCGATGATGCGATCCATTCTTGATCTGTCAGTCCTTGATCAGATAATCCTGAATGCCGTACTTCTCGGCGATCTTCTTGAGAGTCCCGTCTGCGGCCTTGGCGGCAAAGAACTCATTGAGCTTGGCGGTGATATCCGACTCCTTGCGGAAGCCCACGCCGTAGACCTCGCTGGACAGGCTGACCGGGGTGACCGCCAGATCGGCATAGTCGGTACCCTCACCGACGGTGGTCACCGCCATGAGGATATCGATGATGGCGGCCTCGCTGGTGCCGGACTTGACCTCCATCAGGGCGGTCGCCTGATCCGTCACGGGAGTGGTATTGAAGCCGTTCGCCTGCGCGGCGGCCTCGCCCGCAGAGCCCTTCTCCACGGCGAACTTGAGTGCCTTGCAGTCCTCCAGCGTCTTGACCGAGTCGGCCTTGTCGGCGCGGACGACCACCACCTGCGCGTTGTTGAAGTAGGGGTCAGAAGTGGACATGGAGGACTTGACCTCGTCGGTCAGGGTCATGCCGTTCCAGACACAGTCGATGGTGCCGGCATCCAGCTCAAAGACCTTGTTGTCCCAGTCGATGATGGAGAACTCGGCCTTTACGCCGATGTAGGCGGCGAACTCGTTTGCCAGGTCAGCATCAAAGCCGATCCACTTGCCGTCGGCGTCCCGATAATCCATGGGCTGGAACTCGGTGATGCCCACCACCAGCTTGCCGTTCTTCTGAACGGTGGCAAGGTCACCCGAGGCATCCTTGCCGCAGGAGGTAAGACCCACGAGGGAGACGGCGGCCAGCATCAGTGCCAGCGCGAGGGCGATAAACTTGCGGGTAACGGAATTCATCTTTTTCATGACATATAACCTCTTCTTTCTTAGGTTCGCTTTAGTGCTTTATCTCGCTAAAGTGACGATGGGGGTATTATACACGATATGCGTGAGTTTGTCAAGGGGTTTTTGAAAAAAATTTTCGTTTTTTTTTTGCGCAGAAAAGCTCCGCACCTCCCCCGAGGGGAACGTGCGGAGCCGTTTTTTTGTGTAGGGCGTATCACTCGATCCAGATCGCCGCCATGGACGCTGCGCCGCCGATACTGCCGGTGCCGGACTGCCCGTAGGCATTGTCGCCCTTGACGCGGATGGAGCCGTCCTCGTAGAGGTAGGCGGTGAAATTATAGCCCGCCACCGCGCACAGTACCCCGTCGGTACTGCCGGACAAGAGCAGCTTCGGCTTACCGCCGGTCACCATGCCGCCGATACAGCCGCCGGTGTTCAGGCCGTAGACATACACGTCCCCGTTGTCGCACAGGATGGTCATGTCACCGTGGTAGATAGAAGCCGTAGCGACACCGCCCATCAGCTTTTGGAGGGCGGGGCTGTTGCCGCCGCCCTGCGCGAACCCGTTGACCGTCCGCCAGCCGGCGTAGTACAGGTCGCCCGACTTGGTCACCACCAGGCACTGGTGCTCCCCGGAGGAAACGAAAGCCACATTTGAGAGCAGCTTGGTGGGGGTGGTCAGGTTGGATGCGCCGCCCGCTACCATCTTGTTCCAGCGGTTGTCGCCGAGACCGTACAGGTTCCCGTTCTTATCCACATACAGGGTGGTGCGGCGGCCTGCGCTCATCTGCACGACCCCCTCTGCGACCCGCACGAAGGAGGTGGTAGAGCCGCCCGACATATTCAGCTGGCCGCAGGAGTTGTTGCCCACGCCCCAGAGCACCCCGCTCGTGTCCAGCACCAGCAGGTGGTCATGCCCCACGCTGATGTCCTGTATCTCCCGCGAGAAGGAGACCAATCCCAGGACGTTGGAAGAGGAGGTCCCGTTGCGCCCCAGCTGTCCCGCGCTGTTACTGCCGACGGTGTACAGCCGACCGTCCCGCGTGAGGATGGCGGTCATCCAGGCGAAGTTGCCGTTCTCGATGTCACAGCTGGTGCTGGTCGCCACCTTTGCGACATCCTGCATGATGAGGGTCGGTTCGAGGATGGTGGTCTTGGCGGGATCCAGCCCCAGCACGCCGTTGCGGTTATCCCCCCAGCCGTACAGGTCGCCGTCCTCGGTCAGGTAGAACAGGTAGGTCGCGCCCGCGACCAGCGTCCCGCCCGCGGCGGTCTCGCCGTCCGTGCGGACAGCATAGACCGAGACCGTGCCGGAGTTGTTGACCGAGAAGACCGCGCTCCCCTGCTCGCCGTCGATATTGACGGTCTTGGAGGTACCGCGACTGTCCGTCCAGACGATGGAGGTCAGGCGGTAACCCTCCCGCGCCATAGCCTCGATGCGAATGATCCCGCCGTCGGCATCAAAGCGGAGCACATCCCCGGAGGTCATGGTCTCGCCGTTGCAGGACAGCGCGACGCGGGTATCGGCAAAGGTGAAGGTGACCTTCTTGGCGGCGAGGTTCTCCATGTCGGCGGCACTCACGCCGAACCGCTGGTACATATGGGCAAGGCCGATCTCCTGCCGCCGCGCGATGAAGCTGCGGATGCGGGAGGCGGCGTTGCGCCAGGTGTTGATGGAGGCACCCTCGTTGCCCCACCGCTTGACCTGGAGCGGCATGAGGGCATCCCGCTCGGCATACATCTCCTCGAAGAGATCGCTCAGGTACTCGGGGGTGAACACCTCGGTGAAGACCTCGTAGTAGCGCAGGATGAAGCGTTGCTTATACTCCTCGTTCTGCATCAGCCCGCGCATGATGGTGCCGCAGACCGAGTTGGAATCGAACATCCAGAAGCAGTTCTCGGTCTCGGTGGTAAAATCATAGAAGGACAGACCCATGTCCATGTCCAGCATGACGAAATGCCACTTGGTGTCCACACCGGAGGGGTCGTTCTCGTCCTTGTTGCGCCAGACCTTTATGTTGTTCTCCGGCCAGTCCCGCGCCGCGAAGAAAAGCCGTCCCACCCACATATCGGTAAAGGAATCCAGGTCGAACTGCGAGGCGACATAGTCGAAGTTGTTCTGGTTGGACAGGTTGTGGGTGCGGATGAACTGCACCACATCGTTGAAGGGCTTCTGGTCGCCCTCCACTCCGGAGGAGAGCACGAAGTCGGCGTTCTGGTTGGTGTGCACCTGGCTGTAGTCGCTCTCGATGATGGTCACGTTGTCCTTGTTGACTCCGTAGTGGGACTCCACATACTCCGGGCTGTAGCGTTCCCGCATATTGTACACACCCCAGAACTCGCCGTTGACAAAGACCAGCGTGGAGGCACTCGCCATGGTGTCGACATTCAGCACCGAGCAGGCGCGCTGCATATAGGCGTCCCGAATGAAGGAGTTATTGCAGTCGTTGCCGGAGTTACGCAGGAGCAGGCGGGAGAAGCCGGTGATGACCTGCCCGTTCTTATCCTTGGCAAGGCCTTGGAAGATGTCGTAATTGAGGTCGGATTCCAACCCGCAATCCTTATTGAGGGCACTCTTGTAGTAGATACGCAGGGATCTCATGCCCCAGCCCGAGGAGCCGTTGCCGCTGACCGCCAGCTCGACCTGCGAGTTGCCTACCCGACTGCCGTTGGGGTCAAAGACCTCCATGCGCGCCGTGCCGCGCGGACGGGTCGCGGTGATGTCGCCGGTGGGGTTGTATTTGTAGTAGAAGCCGCTCCCGCCCAGCATATCCTCCTGCGGGATGGACAGGGAGACCAGCGGGACATCGTAGGCCTGCAGGTCGGTGCCGATGAAGTAGGTGTTGGTAAAGACCGCCGTGGAGTCGATGCCGTTGGTGGCATAGGCCTTGACCACATGACCGCCCGGCATGGTGGAGGAGGTGGGGCGGGCGGGACCGTGCAGAGAAGTCCACTTCTTGATCATGGGTCCCCAGGTCATCTCGCCGGTCTCGGTCATCAGGATGGCTCCCGTGACCTTCTTGCGGGTGGAGCTGGTGCGCGGGTCGGTGCCGTCGGTGGTATAGTAGATATTGTAGCCGTCCGGTGCCCCCAGCTCCAGCCGGAAGGAGTCATCGTAAAGACCCGCCGCGTGGGAGAAGCTGACCTCGGTGAGGCGCGGCCGCAGGACATCGTTGGCCTTACCTTCGGAGGTGACGGTGACGATGCGCTCCAGCAGGGCGGTGTCGGCGCGGGTGAGGTTGACGGTGTGGTAGCCGCTGTAGGTCTCCCGTGCCGTGCGGACGGCGACCTTGTTCTTGGAGAGGTCATCGGTGGCGTACACCGAGTCGTTGTAGACGGTTGCGGAGGCAAAGAAGACCGAGATGGCATCCCCGAACGAGGTGATGTCGTCCCCCATCTCCACCGTCCAGCCGGAGGGAGCCAGCAGGAGGCGCAGTTCCCTATTATCTAAGTAGATATTCCATGCGAGATCGTACCGGGACAGCCCCATGACCGAGCTGCTCTCGTCGTAGCCGTCGGGGGAATTGGCGCGGATGAGGTAGCAGCCCTGCGCGGGAATGACGGCATCCTGCGGCAGCTCCAGCGCGCGGTAGGACTTCTCGCCGTCCGAGTAGTAGATCGACACACCGCCGAGGCTCATGGGCTTGGCGGTCGCATTGTACAGTTGGATGAAGCCGTGGGACAGAGCCGCATCGATGTTATTCTTGCCGGTGCCGTACACCTTGTCGATCAACAATCCCTCCCACGCCGAGGCATCCCCCGGGTGGCGGCTGTCAGGCTCGGTAGTCGGCTCGGTGGCAGGCTCGGT